>VBKJ01000138.1 GCA_005879795.1 Deltaproteobacteria bacterium | reverse complement strand
CGGGCTGCAGTTCGGGCGCAAGCGCCGGCGTCGCGGCGCGTGGCTGCCCGTCGCCGGCAGCCTGGCGCTCCTCGCGATGCTCGGGTCGGATCGCGAGGCGGACATCGTGGCGCACCTCTTCGGGCTCCTCGTCGGTGGCATGCTCGGCGTGGCGGCGGCGCTGCTGGTCGTGCGCCCGCCCGGGCGGCCCGCGCAGTGGGTGCTCGCCTGCGGCGCGCTGGCGGCCGTCGCCGGCTCGTGGCTGGTCGCTCTGCGCACCTTGTAAGACCCGCGGCGGCAGCGCTATACAATCACCGCGATGGTCGCGGTCGGCGCGCCCGCACCGGACGTGAAGCTACTCCACACTGACGGCACCGCCGCGAAGCTGCGTGCGCTCGCCGCCGGGCAGCCGGCTGTCCTCTTCTTCCTCCGCCACTACGGCTGAATCGCCTGCCACGATCACGTGGCGCAGTTGCGCCGCGCGCGCGCGGGCTACGAGCAGAGGCCCGTGCGCTGCTTTGCGGTGACGACGGGCACGCCCGAGCATTCGCGCGAGTTCTGCGCGGCGCACGAGGTCCCGTTCACGTGCCTCGTCGACTACCCGGGCGAGCCCGCATACGCGGCCTTCGGGCTCCAGAAGGTGGGCCTCCGGCAGCTCTTCGGGCCGAGCCTGGTGACGGGGCTGTGGACCGTGCTGACACGCCTGCGCGAGGTCTCGCTGCCCAGGTCCGGTAACGTGTACCAGATGTCCGGCGCGTTCGTGATCGACCGGGAGGGGATCGTGCGCTTCGCGCACCGCAACGAGCATCCCGCTGATCATCCGCCGGACGAACGCATCTGGGCGTGCCTCGATGCGCTCCCGTGACGCGGGTAAGCTCGCGCCGCATGCTCGATGTCGCTTTCCGCTCACCATGAGTGCCGCGCGTTGACACGGGCGGTGCGCATCCTCTAGCGTCGCGCCCGATGGCGTCCGCGCGACGGGGCCCCGCGCTCACCACGTTCGCGATCCTGCTCGGGATGGTCGCGGTCTCGAACCTGCTGAAGCCCCTCCAGCTGGGCGGCGCGCGCACCGGCTTCGTCTTCTTCGGCCAGCGCACGAGCGGCACGGCCAACGCGATCCTCGGGCCGCTCTTCGGCATCTACCTGCTCGTCTACGCCGCCGGCATCTGGCGGCTGCGCCGCTTCGCGCTGCCGATGGCGTACGCCTACGCCGCATACGTGGTCGTCAACCTGATCGCGTTCACCGTGCGCGGCGAACACGAGCCGGGCGCGGGATACGTCATCTTCAGCGTCGTCTACGCGCTCGTGGCCGTCGGGGTGTCGAGCGGCACCGCCCTGCTCCTCACCCGGCGGAAGGCCGCCCTCGCCTGATCGGATCTGGACGCTGAGCGTCACGCGGGCGCCGCTTCGCCCGCGCATGGGCCCCGCACAGCCCGGTCGCTGCCTGGCCCGGCTCTTGCAGCGGAGCACGGTCCCATCCCCGCTGGAGGACGAGACCCATGCCGACCATGGAAACGCTGCTCCGCGAGGCCGCCGAGAAGGGCGCCTCGGACCTGCACCTGAGCTGCGGCGAGCCGCCGATGCTTCGTGTCCACGGCGACCTCGTGCGCACCGAGCACCCCACGCTCACGCCGGAGAGCGTGAACGAGCTCGTCAACGCCATCATGAACGAGCCACAGCGCGCGCGCTTCGACCGCGAGCACGAGGTCGACTTCGCGTGCGAGCTGCCCGGCAAGGGCCGCTTCCGCGTCAACGTCTTCCTGCACAGCCGCGGGCCGGGCGCGGTGCTGCGCACCATCCCGACCCAGATCCCCTCGCTCGACTCGCTCAACATGCCGCCGGTGTTGAAGGATCTCTGCACCCGCGAGCGCGGACTCATCCTGGTGACCGGGCCGACGGGCTCCGGCAAGTCGACCACCCTCGCCGCGATGGTCGACGTCATCAACCAGACCTGGGACGCGCACATCCTGACGGTCGAGGATCCGATCGAGTTCGTGCACCCGCCGAAGCGCTGCCTCGTGAACCAGCGCGAGGTCGGCCCGCACACCGAGTCGTTCAGCAACGCGCTGCGCAGCGCGCTGCGCGAAGACCCCGACGTGATCCTGATCGGCGAGATGCGCGACCTGGAGACCATCTCACTCGCACTCACCGCGGCCGAGACCGGGCACCTGGTCTTCGGGACTCTGCACACCTCGAGCGCGCCCAAGACCATCGACCGCATCATCGACGTCTTCCCCGCCGGGCAGCAGGCCCAGATCCGGACGATGCTCTCGGAATCGCTCGAGGCGGTGGTCGCGCAGACGCTTCTCAAGAAGAAGGGCGGCGGCGGGCGCGTGGCGGCGTGCGAGATCCTGATCGGCGTGCCGGCCGTGCGTAACCTGATCCGCGAGGCCAAGCTCCACCAGATCCCGTCGATGATGCAGACCGGCCAGCGCGTCGGCATGCAGACGCTCGACATGGCGCTCGCCGACCTGGTGAAGCGCGGGGTGATCGAGCCGACCGCGCTCCCGCCGCGCCCGACGATCAACGGCACCGGCAACGGCTCCACGCACGTCGTGGGCACGCCGGCGTAGCGCCCGCCCCCGCTCGGCCGCCGGCCTACTGCGTGGGCGGCGTCGTAGGTCACACTGCGCCGCCGGGGCCGAGTCGATCGGCGCCGCGGGCGGCAGGGGCGGCGTCACGAAGCCCGGCCTCGGCCGGCAACGCGCGAGCCCGTCCGACGGAAATCGGTGAGCTCGGCCCGACTCGCTGGGGGAGGGTCACTCAGCCGGGCGCGCCGGCTCACGGCTCATCTCGATGCGCGGCGGCGAGGCCTCGATGCCGGCGGCCAGCGAGCCGCCGGCCTGCAGGGTGGCCAGGTCGTCGGCCACCCGGCGGCGGAGCCGGCCGACCGCCACGCGGCGAAAGACGGCCGGAAAGGGCGCCAGCTTGGCGGCTCCGAGGCCGAGCATTCGCGCCGCGCCGGGATGGCCCGAGACGCACTTGTGATAGCCGACGGCGACCTGGATGAGCGCCACCAGGCACTCCCAGCAGTCGTTGTCCTCGGTCACGTCGAGGAGTTCCTCGAAGGCCTCGTGGGCAGCGAAGAAGGCGCCCGCGTTGAAGAGCCGCACGCCCGCCCCGAAGCCCGGCGGAAATCGGTCCGGGGGCACGCCCGCCACTCTAGCAGCGAACGGTCGCGGGCGTCCCGGCCCGGGGTGGGCCGGCCGCCGGACCCGCGCCGCCTTCTCGACCCCGCGGGGCTCGGTCCGGATCGGCCCTCGCCGGGCGGGACCAGGCCCGGGGTGTTGACTCTCCGAGGAGCGATTTTACTTTTGCGCCCGGCGGCGGGCGGCGCGCCCTTCGCCGCCGCGGTCGAGTCCAACCCATGTGACCCCGGGGGGCCCGGCAGAGGGCCATGCCCGGGGGGAGGGACGTCGAGTATGGCTACGCGGGTTCGCCCTCTGCAGGACAGGGTGATCGTCAAGCGGGTCGAGGAGCAGGAGCAGCGCAGCGCGGGCGGTATCATCATCCCCGACACGGCCAAGGAGAAGCCGCAGGAGGGGAGGGTGGTGGCGGTCGGGCCCGGCAAGAAGGAGGATGGGAAGGTGCTGGCCCTCGACGTGAAGGCCGGCGACCGGGTGCTGTTCGGCAAGTACACCGGCACCGAGATCAAGCTCGACGGCGAGGAGCACCTGATCCTCCGCGAGGAGGACATCCTCGGCGTCATCGAGGCCTGAAAGGAGGCGAGGGAACCATGGCGGCAAAGATGGTACGGTTCAGCGAGGACGCGCGGGCCAAGGTCCTGCGCGGCATCAACATCCTCGCCGATGCGGTCACGGTGACGCTCGGCCCGCGCGGCCGCAACGTCGTGCTCGAGAAGTCGTGGGGCGCCCCCACCGTGACCAAGGACGGCGTGACGGTCGCGAAGGAGATCGAGCTGGCCGACAAGTTCGAGAACATGGGCGCGCAGATGGTGAAGGAGGTCGCCTCCAAGACCTCCGACGTCGCGGGCGACGGGACCACCACCGCGACCGTGCTGGCGCGCGCCCTCTTCACCGAGGGCGCCAAGCTAGTGGCGGCCGGCCACGACCCGATGAGCCTGAAGCGCGGCGTCGACAGGGCCGTGACGGCGATCGTCGAGGAGCTGAAGAAGCTCTCCAAGTCGACCAAGGGCAAGGACGAGATCGCCCAGGTCGGCACCGTGTCGGCCAACGGCGACCGCACCATCGGCGACATGATCGCCGAGGCGATGGAGAAGGTGGGAAAGGAGGGCGTGATCACGGTCGAGGAGGCGAAGAGCCTCGACACGCAGCTCGAGGTGGTCGAGGGCATGCAGTTCGACCGGGGCTACGTCTCGCCGTACTTCGTCACCGACCCCGACCGCATGGAGGCCGTGCTCGAGGATCCCTACATCCTGATCCACGAGAAGAAGATCTCCGTGATGAAGGACCTGGTGCCGCTGCTGGAGCAGGTGGCGCGCTCCGGCAAGCCGCTCCTCGTGATCGCCGAGGAGATCGAGGGCGAGGCGCTGGCAACGCTGGTCGTGAACAAGATCCGCGGCACCCTCGCCTGCTGCGCGGTGAAGGCGCCCGGCTTCGGTGACCGGCGGAAGGCGATGCTCGAGGACATCGCCATCCTGACCGGCGGCCGCATGATCGCCGAGGAGCTCGGCTTGAAGCTCGAGAACGTGGGGCTCAAGGAGCTCGGCCGCTGCAAGCGTGTCGTGGTCGACAAGGACAACACCACGCTCATCGACGGCGCCGGCAAGAAGGCCGATATCGAAGGCCGAATCAAGCAGATCCGGGCGCAGATCGAGGAGACCACCTCGGACTACGACCGCGAGAAGCTCCAGGAGCGGCTCGCCAAGCTGGTGGGCGGCGTGGCCGTGATCCGGGTCGGCGCGGCGACCGAGGTGGAGATGAAGGAGAAGAAGGCGCGGGTCGAGGACGCCATGCACGCCACGCGCGCAGCGGTGGAGGAGGGCATCGTGGCGGGCGGGGGCGTGGCGCTGCTCCGGGCGCGCAGCGTCCTCGACTCCCTCAAGCTCGCCGACGAGGAGGGGGCTGGCGTCAACGTCGTGCGCCGGGCGCTCGAGGAGCCGCTGCGCTGGATCGCCCGCAACGCGGGCCAGGACGGCTCGGTGGTGCTCGAGAAGGTGCGCGAGGCGAAGGGCTCCTTCGGGTTCAACGCGCAGACCGAGGAGTACGAGGACCTGATCAAGGCGGGCATCATCGACCCGACCAAGGTGGTGCGGACGGCCCTTCAGAACGCGGCGTCGGTCGCGGGGCTGCTGCTCACCACCGAGGCGATGGTGGCCGAGAAGCCGAAGGAGGAGAAGCCCGCGCCGCCGTCCATGCCGCACGGCGCCGAGGACTTCTAGGACGCGGCGGGCGCGGACCTGCGGCGCTGGGTCCGCGCCCTTCAGCCCGCCCCGCCGCGCAGCCGCTCGCGCAAGCGCGCGTCGTCCAGCCGCGCCGGCGCGGTCGAACGCACGAAGTCGAGCAGCACCTCGACGAAGCGCCGCGGGTTCGAGCGGTGCGGGAAGTGGCCCGCGTCGGGAAAGAGCTCGAGCCGGCTCCCGGGCATCGCCGCGTGCGCGGCGTGCGCGTGCGCGGGCGGGATCACCCGGTCCTGCTCACCCCACACGATCATCGTCGGCAGCCCGGCGGCGAGGTAGAGGCGATCGGTGGCGTTCACGCGCTGGCCGCTCGGGTCGATGATGGTGCGCAGCGTGTGGACGAAGGCCTGGCGGCAGTCCGCGTCGCCGAGCGAGGCGTAGCCGCGCCAGATCTCCTCGAGGTCGGGCGCGGCCCGGAGGCCGGCGCGCCCCACGAAGCGCGCCACCCCGTCCACCGCGTCGAGCAGCCCGCGCGTGCAGATGAGAGGCAGCACCCACTCGGAGCCCGGGAGGGCTGCGGCGCGGAGGCCCGCGTGTACCTCGCGCCCGAGGCCGCCGCTCGAGACCAGCACCAGGCGCTCGCAGCGCTCCGGGTACTGGTAGGCGAACTGCAAGGCAATGCCGCCGCCGAGCGAGTGCCCGACGATCGTGGCGCGCGGATGGCCGAGGACCTCGAGGAGGTCGCGGATGCCGTTCGCGTAGGCGCCGAGCGAGTAGTCGCCGCGCGGCTTGGCGGAGCGGCCGTGGCCGAACAGGTCCGGGGCGACGACGGCGTGGCGCTCGGCGAGCCAGGGCAGCACCTCGTCCCAGGTGGCGGCGCTGGCCGTGATGCCGTGGATCAGGACCAGCAGCGGGCCGGAGCCGCCCGCGCGGTAGCTCAGCCGGTGGCCGTGGAGCGTGACCTCACGCGGCTCCATGGTGCTCCCCGCCCATCACTTCCCGGAAGACGGCCGCGCACTCGCGCAGCGCTCGCGCCCCCTCGCCCACGAAGGTCGAGCCGTGCATGACGGCGAGGGTCTTCGGCTGGAGCGCCGCCAGGCTCGCGAGGATGCCTTCCGTCATCGGGGTGTAGGGGAGGTAGTTCGCGAACGGCCCGGCCTGGTAGCCGAGGAGCGCGTCGCGGAAGCGCCCGATCACATCGGAGGCGGTGATCGGCTCGACCTCGCCGTTCTGCTGCAGGAGATCCGAGCAGAGGAGCGTGCGCTCGGTCGCCTCGAAGAGGAGGCCCGCGTCCCAGCCGTGGGGCACGTGCGGCGTGCGGCAGTAGCGCCAGCGGTACCGCCCCGTCACGATGACCTCGCCGTCCGAGAGCGGCCGCGCCGGCCGGTCGGCGACGTCGTCCACGCTGACGACGGCACCCACGACGCCGCACGCCGCCTGGGCCCGCGGCGCGAGCGCGAGCCAGTCGTTCAGCGCGCCGCATTCGTCGGCTTCGAAGTGGCTGAAGCCGATCCAACGGACACGTGCGGGATCGATGACCCTCGCCACCGCCGCGCGCACCACCGGGAACGTCTTGCGGAGCCCGGTGTGGAAGAGGAGCGGCTCGTCGTCACGGACGAGGAACTGGTTGAACGTGAGGTCGGCCTCCGGGACGAAGGTCGAGATGCGGAAGAGGTCCGGTGCGACCTCGGTCACCTGGGTCATGTGGCCACCCGCCTTCCGGTGAGCGTGTGGGAGGTCGCGGCCTCGACCCGCACCCGCACGACGTCGCCGGGCTCGGCCGGGCCCGGGAAGACGACGGTCTTCAGCTGCGGGCTCTTGCCCGCCATCCAGCCCGCCGTGCGCCGCGCCGGCCCCTCGACCAGCACCTCGACCTCCGCGCCGACCAGCCGCCGGTTGATCTCCGCCGAGATCGACTCCTGGAGCGCCACCAGGCGCTGGAGGCGGCGCGCCTTCTCCGCTTCGGGCACCGCGTCGCCCCACTTCCAGGCGCGCGTCCCCTCGCGCGGCGAGTACTTGAAGAGGAACGCCGAGTCGTAGCGCACCCGGCCGACCAGCGCCTCGGTCCCGGCGAAGTCGTCCTCGTCCTCGCCCGGGAAGCCGACGATGACGTCGGTCGAGAGCGCCAGGCCCGGCACACGCGCGCGCAGGCGGGCGACCAGGGCCTCGTACTCGGCCACCGTGTACTCGCGGCCCATGCCGCCGAGCACGCGATCCGAGCCCGACTGCACCGGGAGGTGGAGCTGCGGCGCGACCTGCGGGCACTCAGCCATGGCGTCGACGAGGCGCGCGCTCATGTCGGAGGGATGCGGCGAGGTGAAGCGGATGCGGAGGATGCCCGGCACCTCGGCGGCGCGGCGAAGGAGCTCCGCGAAGTCCCAGACGCCGTCGTGGTACGCGTTCACCGTCTGTCCGAGGAAGACGACCTCGCGCACGCCGGCCCGAGCGAGCGCGCGCACCTGCTCGAGGAGCACGGCGCCCGGGAGGCTCCGCTCGCGCCCGCGCACGTAGGGCACGATGCAGAAGGTGCAGAAGCGGTCGCAGCCGCGCATCACGGTGACCCACGCGCGCACGCCGCTCTCGCGCGCGACGGGGAGGTCGGCATAGGTCTCGGACGGATCGAGACGGAGGGCCACGTGCGGGTCGCCGTCGCCGCCGCGCAGCAGCTCGGGCAGGCGGCGGTAGCCGTCGGGCCCGACCAGCACGTCGACCCACGGCGCGCGCTCGGCGAGCTTGGCGCGCAGATGCTGCGCCATGCAGCCGGTGACGCCGAGACGGACGTCGGGCCGGCGCCGCTTGAGGCGCGCGAGCTCGCCCAGGCGGCCGAGGACGCGCGCCTCGGCGTGCTCGCGGATGGCGCAGGTATTGAGCAGGATCACGTCGGCGGCCTCGGCGGCGTGGGTGCGCGTGTAGCCGTGGGCGGCGAGGTGCCCGAGCATCAGCTCGGTGTCGGCCACGTTCATCTGGCAGCCGTAGGTCTCGACGTAGACGGTCGGCATGGTCCGGCTGCGGGTCATAGCCGTGCGTCCGGGGGGCGGCAAGCGCCGTTGCAGCCGCGCGCCCGACGGGCTAACGGTCTTGGGATGCTCGGTGGTCCCCCGCGCCGCCCGCGCGCGCCCGAAGGTTACGGCTCGCTCGAGGCGAGCCTGCTCCACTGCCCCCGCTGCCGCCAGGCGATGCCGGTCCGCAAGCGCCTCCTCCTCGTGCTGCTCGACGGCGAGAAGCACGAGTACGTCTGCCAGCGTTGCGGAACGCCCTGCGCGTCCAAGATCGAGCCGCTGCCGCGCGTGATGGGGTGAGCGATGGGGGCGCCCCCGCATCGGCCGCATCACCAGGCGAAGGCGCAGCACGCCGTGTGCGCCATCGTCACGGTGAGCGACACACGCACGCCCGAGAGCGACGCGAGCGGCGTGTGCATCCGCGCATTGCTCGAGGAAGGGGGACACCGCATCCTCTCCTATGCCATCCTGCCCGACGACCCGGGGCGCATCCGCGCCCACCTCGAGGAGCTCTTCGGCGTGCCCGGCCTGGACGCCGTGATCGTCGACGGGGGCACGGGGCTCGCGCCGCGCGACACCACCTACGAGGCGGTGACGGGTCTTCTCGAGAAGCGCCTCGACGGCTTCGGCGAGCTCTTCCGCATGCTCTCGTATCAGCAGGTGGGCTCGGCGGCCATGCTGTCGCGCGCGGTGGCGGGCGTGGCGCGCGGCAAGATCGTCGTCTCGCTCCCCGGCGCGCCGGCGGCGGTCGAGCTCGCGATGCAGAAGCTCCTCCTCCCGGAGCTCGGCCACATGGTCCACCTGGTGCGCGGCTGAGCGATGCGCGTGCGGCTCGTCTTCTTCGCCGCGCTGCGCGAGCGGATGGGGGCGCGCGCCGAGCGGAGCGTCGAGCCGGGGACGACCGTCGGCGCGCTCTGGCGCGCGCTGGTCGCGGAGCGGCCGGAGCTCGCCCGGATCCTCGTGCGGTTCGCGGTGAACGAGGTGTACGTCGAGCCGGGGCACCGCCTGGCCGACGGTGACGAGGTGGCGTTCTTCCCGCCCGTGAGCGGGGGAGCCCGGGAGGCCTCCTAGGCGATGTTCCGCATCGTGCGCACGCCGATCGTGCTCGAGCGCCTGGTGCGCGCCGTGCGCGACCCGGCCGCGGGCGCGGTCGTCGTCTTCCTCGGGACGACGCGCAACCGGAACGCCGGCCGGCGTGTCGTGCGCCTCGAGTACGAGGCCTACGGCCGCATGGCGGCGGCCGAGATGCGCCGCCTCGCCGCGGAGGCCGAGCGGCGGTGGCCCATCCGGAAGGTCGCCATGGCGCACCGGATCGGGCTCGTGCCCATCGGCCAGGCGAGCGTGGCGATCGCGGTCTCGGCCGGGCACCGCGCCGAGGCGTTCGCCGCCTGCCGCTGGCTGATCGATCGCCTGAAGGCGATCGTACCGATCTGGAAGCGCGAGCACTTCCGGGGCGGGCGGGTGTGGATCGGACCGCAGTCCGGCACCCCGAGCCGGCGCCCCCGCGCGGCGCGCCGCCCGAGCCGCTGATGTCCCCCGAGCGCCTGCTCAGCGTCATCACCGTCGACATCCTCGTCATCCTCACCGTATCGCGCCTGCTCGGCGTCGCGCTCCGGGCCGTCGGGCAGCCGCAGGTGGTGGGCGAGGTGGTGGGCGGCATCCTGCTCGGCCCCTCGCTCCTCGGGTGGGTGGCCCCGGGCGTCTCCGCCGCGCTCTTCCCGCCGGCCGTGGTCCCCCACCTCAAGGTCCTGAGCGAGTACGGCATCGTCTTCTTCATGTTCCTGGTCGGGCTCGAGCTCGATCCGGCGCTGATGCGCGGCCGCGGACATACCGCGGTCGTGATCTCGCACACGAGCATCATCGTGCCCTTCGCCCTCGGCGTCGGGCTCGCCGCCTGGCTGTACGGACAGCACGCCCCCCACGGCGTGCGCTTCGTGTCCTTCGCCCTCTTCATGGGGGCGTCGATGTCGATCACCGCCTTTCCGGTCCTGGCCCGCATCCTCATCGAGCGCGACCTGCTGAAGACGAAGGTGGGAGCGGTGACGATCGTCTGCGCGGCGGTGGACGACGCGACCGCGTGGTGCCTGCTCGCCTTCGTCGTGGCGGCGGTCGGTGCGGCGAACCTCGGCGCGGCCGGGCGCACCGTTGCGCTGGTGGTCGGGTACGTGGCCGTCATGCTCGTCCTCGTGCGGCCGCTGCTCCGGCGGTTCTCCGCCATGGTCGATCGCAGCGGCCGGCTCTCCCAGAATCTGGTCGCCATCGTGTTCCTGCTCGTGCTCGCGAGCGCGTTCATCACCGACGCGATCGGCATTCACGCCATCTTCGGCGGCTTCATGCTGGGCGCGATCATGCCGAAGGACGCGCTCTTCACCCGCGAGCTGGTCGACAGGGTCGAGGACTTCGCGGTCGTGTTCCTGCTGCCGATCTACTTCGCCTTCACGGGCCTCCGCACGCAGATCGGACTCCTCGACACCCCTACCCTCTGGGTGCAGTGCGCCCTGGTGGTCGGCGTCGCCACCCTGGGCAAGTTCGGCGGCTCGGCGGCCGCGGCACGCTTGACGGGGCTCCCATGGCGCGAGGCGTGCGCGCTCGGCGTGCTCATGAACACGCGCGGGCTGATGGAGCTCGTCATCCTCAACATCGGCTTCGACCTGGGTGTCCTCTCGCCCGCGCTGTTCGCGATGATGGTGCTCATGGCGATCGTGACGACGCTCGCCACCACCCCCGTGCTCGCCGCCGTCTACCCTCCCGAGCGCTTCCGTGCCGAGCTCGCGGCGGCGCCGGCGGCGGCGAGCGGCGCGCTCGCGGCGGTGGCGCTGCCCAGCTCCGGCCCGCTCCTCCTCGACGTGGCCGCGGCCCTCGCCGAGCACACCGAGAGCCCGCTCTACGTCCTCCACCTGGAGCGGCCCCCGGAGCGCGGCGCGCTCGGGGCGGGGACGGCGGGGGCAGCCGGCAACTCGACGGCGCTCGCGGCGACCCTCGCGCACGCCCAGGCGCACGGGCTCACCGTGCGCCCCCTCCAGTTCCTCTCGCGCAATCCCGCCGACGACATCCGCGACGTGGTGCGCGCCAAGGGCACGGGTCTCGTGGTCATGGGCTGGCACAAGCCGGTGTGGAGCCGCACCGTCCTCGGCGGCACCGTGCAGGGGGTGATGCGCGAGGCCGACGCCGACGTGGCGGTGCTCATCGACCGCGGCCTCTCCTGGCCGCCCCGGCGCGTGCTGGTGCCGTTCGCCGGCACGGTGCAGGACCGGGCCGCACTCCGCCTGGCCGCGCGCATCGCACGCCGGCACCGCGCCGCGCTCACGGTGCTCGGCGTCGCACGTCCCGGGGGGGCTTCTCCCGCCGTCGACCTGCCGGAGGGCGTGCCCGCGATGCGCGTGATCGAGTCCGCCTCGCCGATCGACACCGTGATCGGCGAGGCGGCAGCGCACGACCTCACCGTGCTCGGTGTCGGCGAGGGGTGGCAGCTCGAGCCGCACGTCTTCGGGCTGCGCTCCGAGCGGCTCGCCGCCGAGTGCCCGTCGTCGCTGCTCGTCGTGCGCGGGCGGAGCGACGCCGCATCCTGAGCGGCCGCGGCAGGTTTGCTTTGCCGGCACTCCTTCGCCATGGTAGGAGCACGAGCTTCATGTACCGTTCCCGCTCCGCCGCCGTGATGCTCGCGTTCCTGGCGACGGGGTGCGCGGGGCTGCGCCATGGCATGCTCCTCGGGCGCGAGGCTGCCTTCGGTCCGGCGGCGGAGCTGCCCCCGGATGCCGCGGCGATGGGCAGCTTCTTGCGGGGCGAGGTCGCGCTCACGCAGAACGACACGGAGACGGCGCTCGCCGCCTTCCAGGCGGCGGTGGCGGCCGACCCCGACACGCCCCTCCTGCGCCTCCGCCTTGCCCCGCTCTACGTGCGCAGCGGTCAGCTCGATCGAGCCCTCGAGCAGGTGAATGCGGTCGTGACCGCCGAACCGACCAACGTGGAGGCACTCGGACTCCAGGCCGGCGTCCTCTCTGCCCTCGGGCGCGACGACGAGGCCGCCGCCGCCTACGAGCGCGTGCTGAAGCTCGATCCCGAGAGCCAGGACGCCTACCTCTACCTGGGCGCCCTCTACAGCAAGAAGGGCGAGACCGACAAGGCGGTCGCCACGCTCAAGCGGCTCGTCGCCAGGAACCCCGGCTCGATCCTCGGTTACTACTATCTGGGCCGCGTCCACGCCGCCGCCCGCCAGCTCGACCGGGCCGAGCACTACTACCTGGAGGCGCTCAAGCTGAACCCGCAGTCGGAGCTCATCCTCACCGACCTCGCCCTCGCCTACGAGCTCCAGGGCCGCACCGACAAGGCGATCGAGCTCTACGAGCGCATCCTGACCCTCAACCCGAACAGCGTGATCGTGCGCCGCCGCCTGGGCGCCCTCTACGTCGGGCAGAAGAAGCTCGACGAGGCGCTCTCGCAGTTCCAGGAGATGGAGAAGCTCGACACCGATCCGCGCGAGGCGCGCACCAAGATCGGGCTCATCTACCTGGAGAAGGGCGATCCCGACCGCGCAGCGCAGGAGTTCAACCTGGTGCTGGCGGCGGAGCCGCAGAACTGGCGGGTGCGCTACTACCTGGGCTCGGTCTACGGAGAGCGGAAGGAGATCGACCGCGCCCTCGACGAGTTCGGCAAGATTCCGGCCGCCTCCGAGTTCTACGTCGACGCGCGGATCCAGCGCGCCTACCTGATGCAGAAGGCGGACCGGCTCTCGGACGCGGTCCGGGAGGTGGCGGGGGCCCTCAAGGCGAAGCCCGACAACGCCGACCTGATGAGCTACCTGGCCTCGCTCTACCGCGAGCGCAAGGACTTCAAGTCGGCGATCGCGCTCCTCGAGCGCGTGGTCGAGCGCAACCCGGACAACGACCGCTACCGCTTCACGCTCGGCGCGGCCTACGACGAGGCCAAGGACAAGACGCGCACCATCGAGCAGATGAAGCGCGCCGTGGAGCTGAACCCGAAGAACGCGGCCGCGCTCAACTACCTCGGCTACACCTACGCCGAGATGGGCATCGAGCTCGACGAGGCCGAGCGGCTCATCCGCCGCGCGCTCGAGATCGAGCCGGACGACGGCTTCTACGTGGACAGCCTCGGCTGGGTCTACTATCAGCGCGGCGACTACCGGCACGCCGTCGAGCAGCTCGAGCGGGCGGTCGAGCTGGCGGGCGACGATCCGACCGTCGCCGAGCACCTGGGTGACGCGTACGGGCGCGCGGGCAAGCCGCGCGATGCGCTCCGCCTCTACCAGGACGCGCTCGCGCGGGCGAAGGAAGCGGCGCAGGTGGCGCGCCTGAAGGGTAAGGTCCACTCGCTGGAGTCCGCGGCGCGCAGCGAGGGCACGGGGCTGTAGGCGGGGCGTGCGCCGCGGCCGCCTGCTCGTCTGTCTGGTCGGAGTCGCGCTGGTCGGTGGGTGTGTGGGGCGCGGGCCGCGGGGCCTGCGGCCGGTCACGGTGGAGGAGCTGTTGGGCGATCTCGCGGCGCGGCGCGCGGCAGTCACCTCGTTGCGGGCACAGGCGCGCTTGAGGAGCGGCCTCACGGGGCTGTGGACGCGCGAGGCGCTCCTCGTGCGCCGGCCGGACGCCGTGCGCATCGACGTGTTCTCGCCCTTCGGGCTGGCGCTGGCGGTCGGCGTGCGGGGGTCGATCCTGTGGGCCTACCCGCCCGCGGAGTCGACGCGCTACGAGGGGCCGGCCTCGGCGGCCAACTTGAGGCGCTTTCTCGGCGCGGCGGTCGAGGTGGGCGACGTGGTCGACGTGCTGCTCGGCCTGCCGCCCGCCCGCGTGGCGGTCGGACCGCCCGCGCTCGCCGCGCACGCGGGCGAGTACCGTCTGACGCTGCCGCTCGCAGCGGGCGCGCAGACCATCTGGTTCGCGGGCGACACGCTCAGCGTGCGGCGCGCCGAGGAGACGCGCGACGGGGCGCTCGCGCTGCGGGTCGGGTTCGACGACTACCGCGACGGCTTCCCGCATCTGGTCGAGGTCGCGGTGGCGGGCGGGGCGGCCGCGCGCCTCGCGTACGACGCGGTCGAGCCGAACGCGCCCGTCGATCCGGCCCTGTTCGCGCCGCCGCCCGCGTCCCGCGTGCTGCCGCTCGAGGCGGCGGCCCTGCCGGAGGGGCGCAGGGGACTGTCCGAGTGACCGTGGCGACCCGGACAGACTCCTGATGCCGCTCCTCGAGGTCCGCGACCTGCGCACGTCCTTCTTTCTCGAGGGCGGCGAGGCACGCGCCGTGGATGGCGTGTCGTTCGCGCTCGACGCCGGCCGCGTCCTCGGACTGGTCGGCGAGTCGGGTTGCGGCAAGAGCGTCACCGCCCTCTCGCTCATGCGCCTCGTGCCGCCGCCGGGCCGCATCGTGGGCGGTCAGGTCCGCTTCGACGGACGTGACCTCCTCCTGCTCCCCGAAAGCGACATGCGCGCCGTGCGCGGCGCCGGCCTGGCCATGATCTTCCAGGAGCCGATGACGTCGCTCAACCCGGTGTTCACGGTTGGGAGCCAGATCGCCGAGGCGGTGCGGCTCCATCGTCCGGTGTCGCGCCGCGAGGCCCGGGAGCGCGCCGTCGCGCTCCTCGCCGAGGTGGGCATCCCCGAGCCCGCGCGGCGCGCGCGCGACTATCCCCACCGCCTCTCCGGCGGCATGCGGCAGCGGGTCATGATCGCGATGGCGATCTCGTGCGAGCCGCGCGTGCTGATCGCCGACGAGCCGACCACCGCGCTCGACGTGACCATCCAGGCCGAGATCCTCGATCTGCTGCGCGCGTTGCGCGAGCAGCGCGGGATGGCACTCCTCTTGATCACGCACGACCTCGGCGTGGTCGCCGAGCAGGCGGACGAAGTCGCGATCATGTATGCGGGGCGGATCGTGGAGCAGGCGTCGGTGCTGGAGATCTTCGACCGCCCGTTGCACCCCTACACGCAGGGCCTCTTCCGCTCCATCCCCGGGATGGGCGGCCGTCACGATCGTCTCGAGGCCATCCCGGGGCAGGTGCCCGACCTCCTCCGCCTGCCGAGCGGGTGCACCTTCCGCGACCGGTGCCCGCAGGTGATCGCCGACTGCGCCGGCGTCGTGCCGCCGCTCGAGGAGCATGCGCCCGGCCACCGCGCCGCGTGCATCCGCCTATGACGCCGCTGGTCGAGGTGCGCGAGGTGCGCAAGCACTTCCCGATCGGGGGCGGGCTCTTCGGCGGGCCGCGCGCCTGGGTGCGGGCCGTGGACGGCGTGTCGCTCGCCATCCAGCCGGGCGAGACCCTCGGCCTGGTCGGCGAGTCGGGCTCGGGCAAATCGACCCTCGGGCGTCTCATGCTCCGCCTCATCGAGCCCACCTCGGGCGAGGTGCTGTTCGAGGGACGCTCGCTCCTGGCGCTCGGGGCGCGCGAGCTGCGCGCGCTGCGCCGCCAGATGCAGATCATCTTCCAGGACCCCTACGGCTCGCTCGATCCGCACATGCGCGTGGAGAGCATCGTCGGCGAAGGGCTCGCGATCCACGCCCTGGGAATCCGCGCGCAGCGCCGGGAGCGGGTCCGGGAGCTGCTCGAGCTGGTGGGTCTTCCGCCCGAGGCCGCGCGCCGCTACCCGCACGAGTTCAGCGGCGGCCAGCGCCAGCGCATCGGCATCGCGCGGGCTCTCGCGGTCGGGCCCCGCTTCGTGGTGGCCGACGAGGCCGTCTCGGCTCTCGACGTCTCGATCCAGGCGCAGATCCTGAACCTGCTGCAGGACCTGGGCCGCCGCCTCGGCCTCACCATGCTCTTCATCGCGCACGATCTCCGCATCATCGAGCACCTGAGCGATCGGGTGGCGGTCATGTACCTGGGCAAGATCGTCGAGCTGGCACACCGCGAGGCGATTTACACGGACCCCCGTCATCCCTATACTCGCGCCCTTCTCTCCGCGGTCCCGGTTCCCGACCCGCGGCAGCGGAGGCAACGAATGGTGTTGGGTGGTGACGTGCCGAGCCCCGTCGAGCCGCCGCCGGGGTGCGCTTTCCATCCGCGCTGTCCTCACGCCGAGGACGTCTGCCGGACGGTTGTGCCCCCGCTCGTGGCGGGTCGCGGCGGCCATGCGGTCGCCTGCCATGTGTTTCCGGCCGAGCCGCCGGGAAAGGAGTGAACGTGGCCGATGTGAAGCCGACGAATGGTGCCTGGCAGGACGTCCGGGTGTCGCTCGGGCCGGACGCCGAGGTGACGGGCAAGCTCTCCTTCGCAACGCCGACACGCATCGAGGGGAAGCTGAAGGGCGAGCTGCGCGCCTCGGACCTGCTCATCATCGGTCCGCAGGCGGTCGTGCAGGCGAACGTGCACGCCGACAAGCTGGTGGTGCTGGGCGAGATCCGCGGTCAGGTCGAGGGCGCGAGCCGTATCGAGATCTACGCCGGCGGGCGGCTATTCGGCGACATCGAGACGAAGTGCCTGGTGGTGCAGGAGGGCGCGACCTTCGAGGGGCGGTCCCGGATGGGCGGGGAGCTGGGCGTGGCGGCGGAGCTGCCGGAGGCTTAGTCTAGGCTTCTTCGGTGACCCGGGCGGCGCGTCCGGCCCGCTCGCGCAGGTAGTAGAGCTTCGCGCGCCGCACCGCGCCCTTGGCAACGACCTCGATGCGGTCGATGCGCGGCGAGTGCACCGGGAAAATGCGCTCCACCCCGACCCCGTACGACGTCTTGCGCACCGTGAACGTCTCGCGGCTCGCGCCGCCCTTGCGGCCGATGACCGTGCCCTCGAAGACCTGGATGCGCTCCTTGTCGCCCTCGACGACGCGCACGTGCACGCGCACGGTGTCACCCGGCTTGAAGGGGGGGACCTTGCGGAGCTGCTCGGCTTCGATGCCGTCGATGGGGTTCATGAGCGAGGGAGCCCTGCTTCTAGCGGTCGCCACGCGCACGGTCAAGGATGATGGCCGCGGCGCTGCGGACCGAGAGGTGGTTCCAACCCGACACCCCGCGGATCGGCTCGAGCACGTCGTCGGCGCGTCCGATCACGTCCTCGGTGAGGCCCCAGCCGGTGCCGAGGATCAGTAGCTCGGGCCGGCCCGGCTCGGCCAGACGCCGGCGGAACTCGGTGGAGGAGAGACGCCGGCCGCCCTCGCGCGCCGTGGTCGCGATCAGGCGCGGGAGCACGCCCGCCTCCCGCTCGATGTCCGCGATCGCCGCGTCGAGGTCGGTCGAGAGGCGCACCAGCGCGAGCGCCTCCTTGCGCGTGTGGTTGTAGGTCGCGCCCGGTCCCGTGTCCCAGTGGCGCATGATACGGTCGACCAGGCGGCGGAGCGTCGGCACCGGCGTCGCGACGTAGACGGCGCGCACCTCGTAGGTGCGGGCGAGACGCCCGAGGTCGTGGACGTCCATGTTGGTGACGGCGGTGGTCACCACGGCGCCGTTCTTGTCGTAGACGGGGTGATGGAGGAGCGCCAGGTAGAGGTCAGCCATCGCGCCACCCGAGGCGGCGGAGGAAGGCGCGGTCCTCGTCGCCGAGCGGCGCGCGCGCGAGGAGATCGGGGCGGCGCGCGAGCGTCGTCCGCAGCGACTCCTCGCGCCGCCAGCGCGCGATCGCGGCGTGGTCCCCGCCGAGCAGCACGGCCGGCACGCGCGCGCCGCGGAACTCCTCGGGCCGGGTGTACTGCGGGTGTTCGAGCAGACCCCCGGCGTGGGAGTCCTCGCGCGGCGACGCCTCGTTGCCGACTGCGCCCGGGAGGAGCCGCACCACCGCGTCCATCACCACCAGCGCGGCCATCTCGCCGCCCGTGAGCACGTAGTCGCCGATCGAGACCTCCTCGTCGACCCAGGCGGCCACGCGCTCGTCCACGCCCTCGTAGCGCGGGCAGATCAACAACAGCGCGCGCTCGCACGCGAGCGCGCGCGCCCGCTCGTCATTGAACGGGACGCCCCGCGGAGAGAGCAGGATGCGCCGCGGCCGCTCGGCGGCGGCGACGTGCTCGATCGCCGCCACCAGCGGCTCCGGGCGCATCACCATCCCCGGGCCGCCGCCATACGGGGCGTCGTCGACCTGGAGGTGCTTGTCGCTCGCGTAGTCGCGCAGCTGGTGGAGGAAGACCTCGACCACGCCGCGCTCGCGTGCGCGGCGGAGGACGCCCACGGCGAGCGGCGAGGCGAGCATCTCGGGGAAGAGGGCGAGGACGTGGAGGCGCACGGCCGCGCTACTCGAGAAGCCCGGGGAGCGGCTCGATCACAACGCGGCGGGTGCCGCGGTCGATCACGCGCACGACGTCGGCGATGACCGGGACGAGGTGCTCGCGGCCGTCGCCGCGCACCACCCACACGTCGTTGAGCCCCGTCGTGAAGGTCCCCGCGATGGCACCGAGCGATGCGCCACACGTCGTCTCGACGCGAAAGCCCATGACCTCGTGGTAGTAGAACTCGTCCTCCGCCGCGGGCGGCAGGTCGGCGGCCCGCACCAGGACGCGCGCGCCCACCAGCGCCTCGGCCGCGCCGCGGTCCTCGATGCCCGCGAGCGCGAGCAGCACGAGGCCGCGGCCATGCGGGGTTGCCGACCGGACCTCCGCCTCGCGGCCCGCGCCCGTGCCCGCGAGCAGGACGCGGCGGCCGGGGACGAGGCTCGACGCGGGCGGCTGGTAGGCATGGACGCGCACCCAGCCCCGCAGGGCGTGCGCACCGACGATCTCGCCCACGGCGACCAGCCCGTCGCTCGCCGGCGGTGCCGGCTCACCGCTCTTCGACGATCTCGAGGACGACCTTGCGGTTCGTGCGAGACGCGGCCGCATTCAAGATGGTGCGGATCGACTTCGCGGTCCGACCCTGCTTCCCGATGACCCGGCCGAGATCCTCCTTCGCGACCTTGAGCTCGAGGACCGAGGCCGTGTCACCCTGCGTCTCCTTCACCTCGACCGCCTCCGGGTGGTTCACGAGTTGCTTGGCGACAAACTCCACCAGATCTTTCATGGAAGTGAGCGCTCCTCGAACCGGCCATCATCAGGAGGTGGTGCCGGCTGCTTCGTGCTTGCGAATGAGCTGCGCCACGGTCTGGGTGGGCCGCGCTCCCTTCTTGAGCCACGCGGCCAGCTTCTCGGTCTGGAACTGGATCAGGCTGGGGGAGCGGCCGGGGTCGTACACGCCGACCTGTTCGATGTACCGCCCGTCGCGCGGCGACTCCACGTTGGCGACCACGATGCGGTAGAAGGGGCGCTTCCTGCCGCCGTGGCGGGCGAGTCGGATCTTCACTGCCATGCACTACACTCCCTTCCGGTAGAGGTCAGCGGAGCGGGCCCGGAAGCCCCGGGGTCCCGGGCATCATCGGTCCCGAGCCGAGCCGCTTCAATACCTTCTTCGTCTGCGTGAACTGCTTGACCAGCCGGTTCACGTCGGCGACCGACGTGCCGCTCCCGCGGGCGATCCGCTTGCGGCGGCTGGCGTTCAGGAGCTGGACGTTCCGCCGCTCGGCGCGCGTCATCGAGTCGATGATCGCCTCGACGCGCTTGAGCTCGCCCTCGGCGCCCGAGAGGTCCGCGCCGCGGAGCATCTTCTTCACGCCCGGGATCATGCCGAGCAGCTCGCTCACCGCGCCCATCTTCCTGACGGCGCGCAGCTGCGCGCGGAAGTCCTCCAGGTCGAACTCGTTCCGGCGGAGCTTCTTCTGCAGCGCCTCGGCCTGCGAGTGCTCGTAGGCCTTCTCGGCGCGCTCGATGAGCGAGAGGACGTCGCCCATGCCGAGGATGCGCGAAGCGATGCGCTCCGGGTAGAAGGGCTCGAGCGCGTCCAGCTTCTCGCCCGTGCCTGCGAACACGATCGGCTTGCCGGTGACGGCGCGCAGCGAGAGCGCCGCACCGCCGCGCGCGTCGCCCTCGATCTTGGTGAGCACGATGCCGGAGACCGGGAGCCGCCGCGCGAAGCCCTCGGCCGTCGCGACCGCGTCCTGCCCGGTCATGGCGTCGGCGACGAGGAGCACCTGGTGCGGCGCGAGCGCCGCCACCATGCGCTCGAGCTCGCCCATGAGCTCGTCGTCGACCGTCTGCCGCCCGGCGGTGTCGACCAGGACGGCGTCGCGGCCGCGCGCGCGCGCGGCCGCGACCCCCTCGCGTGCAATCGCGACCGCGTCGCCACCGGCCGTAGCCGGATGGACCGGCAGCCCGAGCTCGCGCGCGAGCGTCTCGAGCTGCGCGACCGCAGCCGGCCGGTACACGTCGGCGGGGACGAGGTACGGGGTGCGCCCGCGCTCGGTCGCGAGCCAGCGCGCGAGCTTCGCCGTGGTGGTGGTCTTCCCCGAGCCGTTCAGACCGACCAGCATGATGATCACGGGCGTCGGCCCGCCGAGGTCGAGCCCGGCGGGCCGCTCGCCGAGGAGCCGCGTCAGCTCGCGGTGCACGAGCCTCACGAAGTGCTGCTCGGGCGTGAGACTGCGCAGCACCTCGGCGCCGAGCGCGTCGCGCTTGACGGCCTCGACGAAGTCGCGGACGACGTTCAGGTTGACGTCGGCCTCGAGGAGGGCGAGCCGCACGTCGTGCAGCGCCTCCTCGATGTTCCGCTCGGTGATCTTCCCGTGCCCTCGGAGCTTGCGCAGCAGGGAGTCGAACTTCTCGCCGAGGGATTCGAACATCGCCGGAGGTGGCCGCTGTTTCCGGAAGGGGCGAGGCTACTGTAGCGATGCCAAGCCTGTCAAGGAAGGACGCACGAAAGGATACACGCCCCGGTGGCGGCCGAGACGCGAGTCCCCGCAGCGCGCGGGCCACGAACGCGTGGGCCCCCGCCGCTGCATGCGGAGGCCCACGCCGTGCGCCGCTCGAGCGAGCGGCCGCGCTACATCATGCCGCCCATGCCGCCCGGCGGCATGGACGGGGTGGCCGGCTTCTCCTCCGGCTTCTCGGCCACCATCGCCTCGGTGGTGAGGAGAAGTCCCGCCACCGACGCGGCGTTGAGCAGCGCCGTGCGCACCACCTTGGTCGGGTCGATGATGCCTGCCTTGAGCAGATCCTCGTACTCCTCGCTCGCGGCGTTGAAGCCGAAGGCGCCCTTTCCGTTCTTCACCTTGTCGAGCACGATCGAGCCCTCGGCGCCGGCGTTGTTCGCGATCCAGCGCAGCGGCTCCTCGATCGCCTTCTTCACGATCTTGACACCGAAGCGCTCGTCGTCCGGGACGTCGAGCTTGTCGAGCACCCCGGCGGCGCGGATGAGCGCCACGCCGCCGCCCGGCACGACGCCCTCCTCCACCGCCGCGCGCGTGGCGTGCATGGCGTCCTCGACACGCGCCTTCTTCTCCTTCATCTCGACCTCGGTCGCCGCCCCGACGCGCACCACCGCCACGCCGCCCACCAGCTTGGCGAGCCGCTCCTGGAGCTTCTCGCGGTCGTAGTCCGAGGTGGTCTCCTCGATCTGGGCGCGGATCTGCTTGATGCGCCCCTCGATGTCGGCCTTCTTGCCGGCGCCGTCGACGATGGTCGTGTTATCCTTGTCGACCACGATGCGCTTGCAGCGCCCGAGGTCCTGGAGCGTGACGTTCTCGAGCTTCATGCCGAGCTCTTCGGCGATCACGCGCCCGCCGGTCAGGATGCCGATGTCTTCCAGCATCGCCTTGCGGCGGTCGCCGAAGCCCGGGGCCTTCACGCCCACGCACTGGAGCGTGCCGCGGATCTTGTTGACGACCAGGGTGGCCAGCGCCTCGCCCTCCAGATCCTCGGCCACGATGAGGAGCGGCTTGCTGGAGCGCGCCACCTGCTCGAGGAGCGGCAGGAGGTCCTTCATCGCCGAGATCTTCTTCTCGTGGATGAGGATGTAGACGTCCTCGAAGACGCACTCCATGCGGTCCGGGTCGGTGACGAAGTACGGGCTCAAGTAGCCCCGGTCGAACTGCATGCCCTCGACGACCTCGAGCTGTGTGTCGAGGCTCTTGGCCTCCTCGACCGTGATCACGCCCTCCTTCCCCACCTTGCTCATCGCCTCGGCGATGATCTCGCCGATGGTCGAGTCGTTGTTGGCCGAGATGGTGCCGACCTGCGCGATCTCCTTCTGCTCCTTGGTGGGCTTGGAGAGCGACTTGAGCTCCTTCACGATCGCCTCGACCGCCTTGTCGACGCCGCGCTTGAGCGTCATCGGGTCGTGCCCGGCGACCACCATCTTCAAGCCCTCGGTGAAGATCGCCCGCGCCAGGATCGTGGCCGTCGTCGTCCCGTCGCCCGCCACGTCCGAGGTCTTGGAGGCGACCTCCTTCACCATCTGCGCCCCCATGTTCTCGAACTTATCCTCGAGCTCGACCTCCTTCGCCACCGTGACGCCGTCCTTGGTCACGTTGGGAGGGCCGAAGGACTTCTCGAGCACCACGTTGCGGCCGCGGGGACCGAGCGTCACCGTCACCGCATCGGCCAGGATGCTCACGCCGCGCAGGATCTTCTCGCGCGCATCCTGACTGAACTTCACCAGCTTGGCTGCCATGTCGTCTCCTTCCTCAGCCTTCGACCACGCCGAGGATGTCCTCCTCGCGCATGATGAGATGCTCCTCGCCGTCGATCTTGATCTCCGATCCGGAGTACTTGCCGAACAGGATCCTGTCGCCGACCTTCACGTCGAGCGGCAACACCTTGCCGTCCTCGTTCACCTTGCCCTTGCCGACGGCGATCACCTTGCCCTGCTGCGGCTTCTCCTTGGCGGTGTCCGGAATGATGATGCCGCCCTTGGTCTTCTCGACCGCCTCCTCGAGGCGCTTCACGATGACGCGATCCTGAAGTGGCCTGATCTTCATGCCCGCCGCTCCTTTCCTGATGCCCTAAGTCCTCGAAATATTTGGAAACTCAGGCCCCGCTGCCAATGCGTGTCCCCGGGACGTGGAAAACTGCCCGGGGCCCTAACTAACCACCGGCTCCGCAAGCGTCAATAGATTCCGGGGGCCCGTGCGGTGCTCGCGCGGCTACCGCCGCGCTCCGCTCCTCGATGCCCCCTTATGCCTACCCGCCCAGCTTGCGGCGGGCCTCCTCGTAGTAGCGGCGGTAGAGGACGTCCCACTCCCGGCTGCCGGGGACCACGCGCTTCGGCATGCGGGCGCGCGCCAGCTGGTCGAGGCGGCCGTCGGGCGAGAAGCCATCCGTGAGCGCGCGCTTCGCCTCGGCCAGGAAGAGGCGCTCGTTGCGCACGCGGCCCAGCTGCTCGCCGGTGATGGCCTTCAGCAGGGCGTGGGAGAGGTAGGAGAGACGGGCCTCGGAGAGCGTCACAGCGCGAATCCCCGCTGCTGCGCGATGCGCTGCTTCACGAGCTGCTCGACCCTGCGCAGGTCGAGGTCCTCGCGGCGCACGCCCGGCGCGCCCTTGCGCACCAGGCGCTCCGCCTCGGCGCTCGCTTCGCGCTCGATCTCCGCCTCCTCCTCGAAGTTGCGGCCGAGGATCGTCGCGAAGCGCGCGCGGATCGTCCCCTCGGGCGAGACGGGCTCGAGCAGCTGGGCCTCCACGAGCCGCCGGACCAGGCTCTCGGCCACCCGCTCGATCTGCGCGAGAGACGGCCGCATGGCGCAGACTAAAGCCGGCCCGGGCTCGATTTGCAAGAAACGATTTGACTTGCCGCGGTGCAGCCGGTATTTCGGCGCGAATTGAGCCGCGCGCCGATCCGCAAGCCTCCCCGGATCCGGCCGGGAGACGTGGTCGGTGTGGTCGCGCCCGCGGGAGCCGTCGACGGCGAGCGCCTGCGCGCGGGCGTCGCGGTGCTGGAGGGGTGGGGGCTGAGCGTCCAGGTGGGGAGCGCGGTGCTGCAGCGCCAGGCGTACCTGGCGGGAAGCGACGAGGAGCGCCTCGCCGACCTCGCGCAGATGATCGACGATCCCCGCGTGCGGGCGATCTTCTGCGCACGCGGCGGCTACGGGAGCCAGCGGCTCCTCCCCCGCCTCGACCTGGGGAGGCTCGCGCGCCAGCCGAAGCCGATCATCGGCTACAGCGACGCGACCGCGCTGCTCGGCGGGGCGGTGGCGGCGGGCGTCGTGGCCGTGCACGGCCCGATGGTCGCCGACGACATGGCGCGCGGCCTCTCGGAGCGCTCCGCCACGCACCTCCGCACGCTGCTCGCCGACCCCGGGTGGCGCTGGGAGGCGGAGGCGCCGATCACGATCCGGCCCGGCACGGCCAGCGGGCGGCTCGTCGGCGGCTGCCTCGCGGTGCTGGCGGCGGCGCTCGGCACGCGCTGGGCCCCCGACACCGACGGGGCGATCCTCTTCCTCGAGGACGTGGCCGAGCGGCCCTACCGCCTCGACCGCCTGCTCACGCAGCTTCGCCAGGCGGGCAAGCTCGAGCGCGTCGCGGGCATCGTCTTCGGCACCATGGCGGCATGCCCGCCGGTCGACGGCATGGGCCCGCTCGACGTCGTGCGCGCGTGCGTGGGCGACCTGCCCTGCCCGATCGCGTTCGGGCTCCCCTCGGGGCACGCCGCGAGCGGAGGGGTCGCGGAGAACGTGGCGCTCCCCTTCGGCGTCGAGGTCGCGCTCGATGCCGAGCGCGGGCGCCTCGTCGCGCTCGAGGCGGCGGTCGCCTGACGTGGACTTCGCGCGGGTCGGCGAGGAGATCGAGGGCGCCGTCGCTGCGGGCGCGTTCCCGGGCGCGGTGATCCTGGTCTCCCAGGCGGGGCGCGTCCTCCACCACGCCGCCTTCGGCTGCCGGAGCCTCGAGCCCGCGCGCACGCCGATGCGGCCCGACACGATCTTCGACCTCTCCTCGCTCACCAAGCCGCTCGCCACCACCACCGCCTTCATGCTCCTCGCCAAGGAACGGAAGGTTCAGCTCGACGATCGCGTCACGCGCTTCTTCCACAACTTCGGCGTGCACGGAAAGACGCACGTCGCCTTCCGGCACCTCCTCGCCCACTGCTCGGGCCTCACGGGCTGGCGGCCCTTCTACCGCGAGATCGATGACATCGAGCGCCACGGACGGCTCAACTTCGTCGCCAGCCGCGGCGCCAAGGAGTGGGTCTACGAGCAGATCCACCGCGAGCGGCCCGAGTACGAGACCGGCGCGCGCAGCGTGTACAGCGACCTGGGCTTCATGCTGCTCGGCGAGCTGATCGAGCTGGTCTCCCGCATGCCGCTCGACCGCTTCTGCCATGAGCGCATCTTCCGTCCGCTCGGGCTCCGGGCGAGCGCCTTCGTCGACGTGACCGCGCTGCGCACCCGGAAGGTCACGCCGGTGACCGACGTGATTGCGCCCACCGAGCGCTGCCCGTGGCGCAAGCGCCTCCTCTGCGGCGAGGTGCACGACGACAACGCCTACGCCATGGGGGGCGTGGCCGGGCACGCGGGGCTGTTCGCGAGCGCGGCCGAGGTGGACGCGCTGGCCGCCCGGCTCCTCGCCTGCTGGCGGGGCAACGACGACTTCGTCCCGCGCGAGATCGTGCGCGAGTTCTGGACCCGCGACCTCACCGTGCGCGAGGCGACCTGGGCGCTCGGCTGGGACACACCGTCGCTCAGCGGCTCGGCCGCCGGGACGCGGATGTCGCGCACCGCCGTCGGCCACCTCGGCTTCACCGGCACCTCGCTGTGGATCGACCTCGAGCGCGCGGTGAGCGTCGTCTTCCTGACCAACCGCGTGCACCCCCAGCGCGACAACGAGGGCATCCGCGAGGTGCGGCCGCGCGTCCACGATGCGGTCATGGAGGCGCTCGGCGCATGAGGGTCCACCTGATCGCCGCCTGCGGGGTCGGGATGAGCGCGCTCGCCGGGCTCCTGCGCGCCGCCGGCCACAGCGTGACGGGCTCCGACGAGCACGTCTACCCGCCGGCCAGCACCCTGCTCGAGGGGCTCGGCATTCCCGTCCTTCAGGGCTACGACCCGGCGCGGCTCGGGGGCGTCGACCTGGTCGTGTGCGGCAACGCGGTCGGGCGGACGAACCCCGAGGCCGAGGCGGCCGAGGCGGGCGGGCTCCGCATGCTCTCCATGCCGGCGGCCGTGGAGGAGATGTTCCTCGCCGGCCGCTCGCCGCTCGTGGTGGCGGGCACGCACGGCAAGACGACCTCGGCGGCGATGCTCGCCTGGGTGCTCGAGCGGACCGGGCGCGATCCCGGCTTCCTCGTGGGCGGCGTGCCGCGCGGGCTCGAGCGGAGCTTCGCGCTCGGAGCCGCCCCGTGGTTCGTGATCGAGGGCGACGAGTACGACGCGGCATACTTCGACAAGGAGGCGAAGTTCCTCCACTACCGTCCCGCTATGCTGCTGCTCAACGCGATCGAGTTCGACCACGCCGACATCTACCGCGACCTGGAGCACGTGAAGAGCGCGTTCCGGAAGCTGCTCGCCATCCTGCCCGCCGGCGCGCCCCTGGTCGCGTGCGGCGATTTCCCGCACGTCCTCGACGTGATCGCGGGCGCGCGCGCCCGGGTGCGGCGCTTCGGCCTCGGCGAGGTCAACGAGTGGCGCGTGACCGACCTCGCCGACGACGGCGCCACTCGCTTCACCGTGCGCGAGGCCGGCCGCGCGGTCTGCCGGCTGACGCTCCAGCCGCCCGGCGCGATCAACGCGCGCAACGCGCTCGGCGTCCTCCTCCTCGCCCGCGAGGTCGGCGTCGGCTGGGAGGAGGGGGCGGCCGCGCTGGCGGAGTTCCGCGGTGTGCGGCGGCGCCAGGAGGTGGTCGGCACGGTGGGCGGTGTGACCGTCATCGACGACTTCGCCCACCATCCGACGGCGGTCGCCGGCACGCTCGCCGCGCTCCGCCAGCGCTACCCAGGCCGGCGGCTGCGGGCCGTGTTCGAGCCGCGCTCGAACACGAGCCGGCGCCGGGTCTTCCAGGACGAGTTCGTGGCAGCGCTCGCCGCCGCCGACGAGGCCGTCCTCGCCGCCGTGTTCGCCAAGGCGAGCGACCTGATCCCGCCCGCCGAGCGCCTCGCGCCGGAGACGATCGTCGCGGATCTCGAGCGGCGCGGCGTGCCGGCGCGCCTGATCGACGGCGTGCCCGCGATCCGCGACTACCTGGTCGCCACCACGCGCGCTGGTGACGTCATCGCCATCATGTCGAACGGCGCCTTCGGCGGGCTGCCGGCGCTCGTCGTGGCCGGGGTCGGCGCGGCGTAGAGGTGGCGGTACGCGCGGTAGTTGCGCAGCACGGCCTTCACGTAGTCACGTGTCTCGCGGAAGCTGATCAGCTCGACGAACTCGTCGGCCTCGCGCCCCGGGTAGCGCCGCTCCCACTTGGCGACCGCCTCCTCGCCACCGTTGTAAGCGGCGAGCGCCTTGACGAGGGAGCCGCGGAACTGCCGGAGGAGACGCGCGAGGAGCCGCGTCCCGAGGTCGATGTTGGTCTCGACGTCCTCGAGCGCCAGCTCGGCGGGAGGGGAGGTGCCGTCGGCGCTCGCCAGGTGCCGGGCGGTGGCGGGCAGGAGCTGCATCAGGCCGCGCGCGCCGGCGGACGACGTGGCCTCGGGCTCGAAGAGGCTCTCCTGGCGGATCAGCGCCAGCACGAAGAACGGATCGACGCCGCGTGCCTGTGCCGCCGCGCGCACCGTCTCCCAGTAGCCGAGAGGGTAGAGATACTCGCGCAGCGCGCCCGGCGATGCCGGCCGCATCACGTGGGCGAGGCGGAGCGCCGCGCCCACCGCCCCGACGGCGCGGTACGCCTCCAGCAGCCGCCGGCGCGGCACCCCGGCCGGCGGGATCGCGTCGAGCTCGAGGCGTGCGAAGCGACCGAAGCCGAGCTGGGCGAGGACGCGCGCCCGCTCGCCGTGACTCCCGTCGAGCTCCCCCGGGAAGGGCGGCGTCCGGTCGATCGCCGGCCGCTCACCCGCCGCCCCGCGCCGGCCGAGGCGCTCCTCGGCGAGCTCCGCGTAGTAAGAGCGCGGGTGCCGCTCGGCCACGTGCACGAGGAGGTTGCGCGCCTCCGCGCCGCGCCCCAGGCGCGTGAGCGCGCGCGCCTGCCAGTACTCCGCGGCGACGCGCGCCGCTCCCGTGCTCCGCCCCGCCAGCCGGCCGAAGGCCTCGGCGGCAGCGGCCATCTCGCCCGCGAGGTAGCGGACGAACGCCGCGCGCCAGCGGGCCTCGGCGGCGAGCTCGGCGTGCGGGTAGCGCTCGGCGAGGCGCCCGTAGGCCGCGCGCGCGTCGGCCCAGCGCCTCGCCTCCTGCGCGATGCGTCCGCTCGCGTAGAGCGCCTCCGGCGCCTGCGGGCTGTCGGGGAAGCGCCGGAGCACCTCGGCGAAGAGACCGAGCGCCCCCGCATCGTCGTCCGCGTTCCAGCGCCAGCCGGCGGCCGCGGTGAGGGCGCGCGGCCCGAGTGGCTCCCTGCTGTCTGCGGCGACGGCGAGGCAGGTCGTCTCGGCCGCCGCGCCGAGGCCGACCGCGTGCTCCGCCTGCGCGCGCAGCCAGAGGGCACGGGCGCGCTCGATGGGCTCGGCCTCGGCCAGCGCCATCTCCGCCTGCTCCCGCGCCCCGCGGGCGTCGCCTTCCCTGAGGCGCGCCTCCGCCTCGTCGGCGTGGTCGAGCGGGAACTCGGGGTGGGCGGCGCGGATGCGCTCGGCGAGCCGCCGCGCGCGCCGGGCGGCGAGACCCCGCGGGCGCGCGCGGCGCAGCTCGCGCGCCAGCTCGAGGGCCACCGCCGGCTCTCCGAGGGCGCCCTGGACATCGGCCAGGCCGAGCGTGGCCCGCAGCCATCGGCTGCTCCCGCCCGGCAAGGCGGCGCGCGCCGCGGCGAGCGAGGCGCGGGCGGCGGCGAGCTCGCCCGCGGCGCGCTCGAGCTGGCCCGCCATCAGCCACGCGGGTCCGACCCAGATGCTTTCCGGGCAGGTCGCGACCAGCCGGCGCGCGCGCTCCAGGGCCCCGGTGGAACGGCCCGCCGAGCGGGCGGTGCGAGCCTCGAGGTAGAGGACGTAGTCTTCGAGCACGGGATACTGCCGGGCCGCGGCCGCGACGAGCCTGGTCGCCTGCTCCAGGCTCCCGTACGCGCGCCCGGCCGCCGCGGGCGCCGTCTCCGGCCTCGAGTCGAACGGCGGCGCCGCACACGCGACAGTCACCACCATCCAGCCGACCCACCACGCCGAGCGCCGCATGAGGCGCGGCCCGCGTAACACGCGGCCGAGGCCCCGGCAACTTGACGTTCGTTTCAGCCTCCAACCCCGCCGAACTCCACGCGTAAGCCGTGAATTCCGATGTGAAATACGGGTCGCCTCCCTCGCGGAGTGCGGGGTGGTTTCCGGCTCTTGGTTATCAGGTTGGTATGAGCATCGGGGCGTCGGCTAGCGCTCGCGCGCGGATGCCGGTCGCGTAGACCGCGCGTAGTACCCGCTGGCAGAGACGTCCAGCATGCGGCACAGCGTTGTAGCGGGGTGCGCGGCCCGGTGCGCTGTTACAAACCCGAATCCTTCGGGGGAATCGAGCCGGTCTCCCGAGCGAACCAGGCCGCGGCTCTTTCCAGGATCTCCCGCTCCTCGCGAAGGACCTCGTTCTCGCGCCGGAGCCGGTGCAGCTCCTGGCGCTCCTCGGTGGTCAGGCCGTCCTGGCGACGCCCGTCATCGCGCTCGGCTTGGCGAACCCAGTTCCGGATCGACTGCGCCGTCGGCTCGAGCTCCTCCGGGTTTCGCCCCACACGCACCACCTCGACGAGCCGTTGCTCGAACTCGGCCGGGTACGGTGGATCGGACGTGGGTGTCGTGGACTCCTCATCTCCCGAAAGGGGTCTGGTGCCCACGGTAGCGGGTGTCCACGGAAGCGGGGTAACTTCAGTCTCCACCGAGCCGACACGCGTGGGCAGGTCACCGAGAAGCGACGGGACATCGACCTGCGTCTCCTGCTCCTGGCACGCGGTCTCCCTCACGGACAACACACCCGACTTCTTCTGGCAGACCACGGCCGCCTCGGCATTGGCGGCCGCCCACAGGAGGGCAAGCCCGACCACGACTTTCCTCACCATCATCCACCTCCACACGCCCACGAGCCGAGATTCGCGGGAAACTCCTGTTTGTCCAGCGCCATAGCATCACTGTTTGGCGAGCGCAACGTGACACACGACCGCCGCAGGCGGCGCCACCGCGAACACCCCCGGCAACTTGACAGCTCCGGACGCGCCCGGGAGCATGCGGCGGGTGCTCGTGCTCGCTTCGGGGTCTCCGCGGCGCCAGCAGCTCCTCGCCTGGCTCGGCGTCTCCTACGACGTCCTGCCCGCGGAGGTGGACGAGCGCCCGCTCCCCGGCGAGGCGGCCGTCGACCTCGTCCTGCGCCTCGCGCACGCGAAGGCGGCGGCGGTTGTGGCGCGGCGGCCCTCCGACTGGGTCCTCGCCGCCGACACGATCGTCGAGGTCGACGGCGTCATGCTCGGCAAGCCCGCGCGTGGCGGCGACGCCGCACGCATGCTCGCGCAGCTCGCGGGACGCGAGCATCGCGTGGCGACCGGCTTCGCGCTCGTCCAGCCGGGTGGAGCCGTGCACGCCGCCAACGTGGTGCTGACGCGTGTCCGCTTCCGCCGTCTCGACGTGCGCGCCATCGAGCGCTACGTGGCGACCCGCGAAGGCGACGACAAGGCCGGCGCCTACGCCGTCCAGGGCCTCGGGGCCGGGCTGATCGAGCGCATCGACGGCTCGTTCACCAACGTGATCGGGCTCCCGCTCATCGAGGTGGGCCGGGCGCTCGAGGAGGCAGGGCTCCTTGCGCGATGAGATCGCCGCGCGCATCGCGGCGGTGCGGCAGGCGGTGGCGGATGCCGCCCGCCGGGTGGGACGCGACCCGGCGTCGGTCCGCATCGTGGCGGTCACCAAGACCCTGCCGGCCGCGGCGATCACGACGGCCCTCGCCGCCGGGCTCAGCGACATCGGCGAGAACTACGTGCAGGAGGCCCGAGGCAAGCGGGCGGCTGTCGCCGGGCCGGCGGCCTGGCACCTCATCGGCGGCCTCCAGCGCAACAAGGTGCGCGCCGCGATCGGCCTCTTCGACCGGGTGCACACGGTCGATTCGGCGCCTCTGGCGGACGCCCTGGCGGCCGAGGCGGCGCGCGCCGGCCGCTCGCTGGCCGTCCTCGTGCAGGTGAACGTCGCGGGCGAGCGGGCGAAGCGCGGGGTGCCGCCCGACCGGGTGGAGGAGGTGGCGAAGGCGATCCTCGGCCACCCCGAGCTCCGTCTCGAGGGTCTGATGGCGATCCCCCCGTCCCCGGAGCGCCCGGAGGCGTCCCGGCCCCATTTCCGGGTGCTGCGGGAGCTCCGGGACCGTGCCCAGACCCGCCTCGGGGTTGAACTGCCCCACCTCTCTATGGGAATGAGTGACGATTTTCCGGTTGCGGTCGAGGAAGGCGCGACGCTGCTGCGACTCGGACGCGCGCTGTTTGGAGGTCGTGGCCCCGGCGCGAGCCGGCCCGGCTCTTCCGTAGGGGGAGAGGGTTCATGAAGAAGATCGGCTTCGTCGGCGCCGGCAACATGGCGGGGGCCTTGATCCGGGGGCTCCTCCGCGCCGGACATCACGACGCGGACGACATCTGGGCCAGCGACCCGGTCGACGTGCAGCTCCGGCGCCTCAAGCGGACGCACAGGATCGAGGTGGCGCGCGACAACCGCCAGCTGGTGCGGGGCTCGCAGACCATCATTCTGGCGGTGAAGCCCCAGAACATGGCGACCGTGCTCGAGGAGATCCGCGCCGAGGTCACGCCGCGCAAGCTCTTCGTCTCGATCGCGGCGGGCTTCCCGCTCCGCCGGCTCGAGGCCGGGCTGGGAGGCCAGGCGCGGGTCGTGCGTGTCATGCCCAACACCCCGGCGCTCGTCGGGCGGGGCATCTCGGTGGCGGTGCCCGGCGCGAAGGCGACGCCGGCGGACCTGAAGCACACCTTGAAGCTCTTCAAGGCGGTGGGCGAGGCGGTCTCGATCACCGGGGAGGACCTGCTCGACGCCGTGACCGCGCTCTCGGGCAGCGGACCCGCATTCGTCTACCTCTTCGCCGAGTGCCTGAGCGAGGGCGGCGTGCGCGGCGGACTTCCGCAGAACCTGGCCACCCAGCTCGCGCACGCGACGCTCGGCGGCGCGGCTGCGATGCTCTCCGAGAGCGGACTCTCGTCACGCGAGCTGCGCGAGATGGTCGTGTCGCCGGGGGGGACGACGCAGGCCGGGCTCACCACACTCGACTCCCTCCATTTCCGCGATGCCGTCATCGCGGCCGTCGAGGCGGCGACGCGGCGCGCGCGGGAGCTGGCGGCCGCGTAGGCGTCACGCATGCCGCAGTTCGTGCTCCGGCAGTTCGTCCTCTTCGTTGCCCAAGCTCTCAACATGCTCCTCCAACTCTACTTCTGGCTCATCATCATCGGGGCCGTCCTCTCCTGGGTCAACCCCGACCCGCGCAATCCCATCGTGCGCTTCATCTACGGCGTGACCGAGCCCGTCCTCTACCAGGTGCGCCGGCGGCTGCCGTTCGTGATCGTGGGTGGGCTCGACCTCTCCCCGATCGTCGTGATCCTCGTGATCATGTTCGCGCAGACGGTCATCGTGCAGAGCCTCCGCCGGCTGGCCTTCGAGATGAGCGCCCTGCAGGCGTTTCTTGCCTGACCCACCCCCGTGGCTCCGGGCCGCCTCGGACGGCGCGGTGCTGCGGGTCCACGTCGTCCCCGGCGCCGGGCGAGCGGGCGTGGCGGGTCTCCATGGCGACGCGCTCCGCGTGCGGGTCGCGGCGCCGCCGGTCGAGGGGGCGGCCAACCGGGAGCTGCTCCGCCTCCTCGCCCGGCTGCTGGGCGTCCGGCCGGGAGACCTGGAGCTCGAGGGCGGGGTGCACGGACGGGAGAAGCGGGTGCGGGTCCGCGGGCTTGCCGCCGAGACGGTGCGGGAGCGCCTGGGCGCGGTGCCGTCCGTTGACAGGGAGAAGGGGCGTAGTTAGACCGTTCACGATGCCGATCTACGAGTACCGCTGCGAGCACTGCGGGGACTTCGAGGAGATGCAGCGCATCACCGACCCCCCGCTGTCGCGCTGCCCTCGCTGCAAGCGCAAGGTCCGGCGCCTCATCTCGAGCACGAGCTTCCAGCTGAAGGGCAGCGGCTGGTACGTCACCGACTACGGGCGCGCCGGGAGCGGAAACGGCGCCAAGAAGGAGGGCGGCAAGGAGTCGGCCGCCGCCGAGAGCAAGGCGGACGGCAAGTCCGAGGCGAAATCCGAGACCAAGCCCGGCAGCTCCAGCGAGAAGTCGGCCTCCTGACCCCCCCGCCCGTCCTCGTCGGCGTCGACACCGGCGGCACCTTCACCGACCTGGTGGCCGTGGTCGGCCGGCGGCTGCGGGTCTTGAAGGTGCGCTCCACGCCGCGCGACCCGGCGGTCGCGGTGCGTGCCGGGCTCGCCGCGCTGGGCGGCGCGGCGCGGCTCCACTACGGCTCGACGGTGGCAACCAACGCGCTCCTCGAGCGCCGCGGCGCGCGCGTCGTGCTCCTCACCACCGCAGGCTTCGAGGACGTGGTCGAGATCGGCCGGCAGGTGCGGCCCGAGCTCTACGCGCTCGAGCCACGCCGGCCGGCGCCGCTCGTGCCGCGCGCGCGGCGCATCGGCGTGCGCGAGCGCGTGCTCGCCGACGGGACGGTGGAGACGCCGCTCGCTCCGCGCGAGGTGGCCCGCGCCGTGGCCGCCGTGGCGCGCAGCCGGGCGACCGCCGTGGGCGTCTGCCTCCTCCACGCCTACGCCGAGCCCGCGCACGAGCGCCGGCTCGGCCGGGCGCTCGCCGGACGCGGCCTGCACGTGACGCTCTCGCACCGGCTCCTGCGCGAGTACCGCGAGTACGAGCGCGTGGCGACGACGGCCCTGAACGCCTACGTAGGCCCCGCCATGGCCCGTCACCTGCGCGCCCTGGCGGGGGTGGTCCCGGGACGGCGGCTCCGCGTCATGCAGTCGGGCGGCGGGCTCATCGGCGCGCCGACGGCGTGCGCCGAGCCGGTGCGCACCATCCTCTCCGGCCCCGCGGGCGGCGTCGTCGGGGCGGCGGAGCGCGCCCGCCGCGCCGGGCACCGGCGGGTCATCACGCTCGACATGGGGGGCACGTCGGCCGACGTGAGCCTAGTCGATGGCGCCCTCGCCTACCGGAGCGAGACGTCCATCGACGGGCTGCCGGTGCGCGTGCCCGCGATCGACATCCACACCGTCGGCGCCGGCGGCGGGTCGCTCGCGCGGCTCGATCGCGGCGGCGCGCTGCGCGTCGGCCCGGAGAGTGCGGGCGCCGATCCCGGGCCCGCCTGCTACGGCCGCGGGACCGTGCCGACCGTGACCGATGCAAATCTCGTCCTCGGGCGACTAGTGGAGACCGAGTTCCTGGGCGGCGCGATGCGCCTCGACCGCGCCCGCGCCGTGCGGGCGATCGCGCCGCTTGCGCGCCGCCTCGGAGGCTCCGTCGAGGCGGCCGCGGCCGGCATCGTGCGCGTGGCGAACGCGGCCATGGAGCGCGCGCTGCGCGTCATCACCGTCGAGCGCGGGCACGATCCCCGGGCCTTCACGCTGGTCGCGTTCGGGGGCGCGGGCGCGCTGCACGCCGCCGAGCTCGCCGAGGCGCTCGGCATCCGGCGCGTCTACGTGCCGCGGCAGCCGGGGCTCCTCTCGGCGTGGGGAGTGCTCGCGGCCGAGGTGGTGCGGGACCATGGCCGGACGCTGCGCGCCGTGGCGCCCCCCGCGGGTGTGCTCGAAGCGGGCTTCCGCGCGCTCGTGCGGGACGCCGAGCGCGACCTCCGGCGCGAGGGCGTGCGTCCCGCGGCGATCGAGCGGCTCCTCGAGGTGCGCTACGCGGGGCAGGCTTACGAGGTCTTGGTGCCCCACGGGCCCGGCTGGGAGCGTGCCTTCCATCGCGCGCACGCGCGCCTCTTCGGGCATGCCGATCCCCGCCGCCCGGTGGAGGTGGTGACGCTGCGCGCGCGGGCGCGCGGGGGCCGGGCAGGGCTCCCGGCCGAGCGGGCGCCGCGCGGCAACCGGGCGGCGCCGCTCGCGACCCGGCCGGTCGTGTTCGCGGGCGGGGCCCGCCGGGCGGCGGTCCATCGGCGCGACGATCTCGAGCCCGGCCGCCGGCTCCGCGGCCCGGTCGTGATCTGCGAGTACAGCGCGACGACGCTCGTCCCGCCGGGCTGGCGCGCCAGCGTCGACCGGCTGGGCGGACTCATGCTCGAGACCTGATGGACGCGGTCGCGCTCGAGATCGCCCACCATCGCCTGGCCGGGGTCGCCGAGGAGATGGGCGTTGTGCTCGGTCGGACGGCCCTCTCGCCCAACATCAAGGAGCGGCGCGACTACTCGTGCGCGGTGTTCGACGCGCGCGGCGCGCTCGCCGCGCAGGCGGCCCACATCCCGGTCCACCTGGGCTCGACGCCGCTCGCGGTGCGCGCCGCCCTCGAGCGGGTCGCCATGGGACCGGGCGACGTCGTGATCCTGAACGACCCCTTCGCCGGGGGCACGCATCTGCCCGACGTGACCCTGGTGGCGCCTGCCTTCCTCCCCAGCGCGCGCCGCCCGTTCGCTTACGTCGCCAACCGCGCGCACCATGCCGACATGGGCGGCATGTCGCCCGGCTCGATGCCGCTGGCGACCGAGATCTTCCAGGAGGGCTTCCGGCTTCCTCCCGTACGGCTGGTGAGCGCGGGGCGCGTGGCCACGGACGTGCTCGCGCTCTTTCTCGCCAACACGCGCGTGCCCGCCGAGCGGGAGGGCGACCTCATGGCGCAGTGGTCGGCGCTGCGCGTGGGCGCCGACCGGCTCCAGGCCCTGGCGAGGGCGGGCGGCGTGCGCCGGCTGGCGGCGCAGATGGCGGCCCTGCAGGCGTACTCGGCCGCCCTCATGCGCGCGAGCCTCGCGCGCCTGCCGGCCGGAACCTACCGCGCGACCGACGTCCTCGACGACGACGGGCTCGGCGCGACGCGGCTCCCGGTCGCGGTCGCGATCACCATCGGCCGCGGCCGCGCCCGGGTCGACTTCGCCGGCTCCGCGCCTCAGACCCGCGGCCCCGTGAACGCGAACCTCGCGGTCACGCGCTCGGCGGTCCTCTACGTGTTCACCGCGCTCGCCGAGGAGCGCCTGCCGCCGAACGACGGCCTCGCGCGCCCGCTCACCATCGCTGCTCCCGAGGGCTCGATCGTGAACGCGCGCTTTCCGGCCGCCGTGGCGGGCGGCAACGTCGAGACCTCGCAGCGCATCGTCGACGTGCTGCTCCATGCCCTGGCGCGCGCCGCGCCCGATCGCGTCCCGGCCGCAAGCGCCGGTTCGATGAACAACCTGGCGCTCGGTGGCCTGGGCTTCGCCTACTACGAGACGCTCGCGGGCGGCGCCGGCGCTGGCCCGCACGGACCGGGCCTCTCCGCAGTGCACACCCACATGACGAACACCATGAACACGCCGGTCGAGGCCCTCGAAGCGTACTATCCGCTCAGGGTGCGGCGCTATGCCGTGCGGCGCGGGTCCGGCGGGCGCGGCCGTCACCGGGGTGGCGACGGCGTGGTGCGCGAGATCGAGCTCCTCGTGCCGACGGAGGTGACGCTCCTCGCCGAGCGGAGACGCGTGCCACCTTACGGGCTCGCAGGCGGCGGACCGGGCGCCGTGGGTCGCGACTGGATCGCACGCGATGGGCGCGCCCGCCGCATCCCCGCGAAGACTACGTTCGCCGCCGAACCGGGCGCGCGCCTCCGGATCGAGACGCCCGGGGGCGGCGGCTTCGGCCGCCCCGGGCGCCGGTGAGCTTCAGGCGGCGGCCTCCTTCTCCTTGGAGCGGGCGTTGAGCCGGCGTTCGAGGTCGTCCACCCGCTTGCGCAGGTCCGCCAGCTCCTTCTGCGTGGCGACGTTCAGGGTCCTCACCAGCGCCTCGACCACACCGGCCACGCGCTCCTCGAGGGTGGCGACGATGCGCTCGCCCCGGGCCTCGAGTTCCCCGATCGTCTTCTGGGCACGCTTGCGCAGGTCGGCCTGGAGCTTGCGCGCGTCGCTCAGCAGGCTGGACACGGTCTCCCGGCGACTGCGCGTCGCGAACACGCGTGCGTCGCGCCGCAGACGCGTGACCAGCTTCTCGCCCTCCGTCTGCATGCGCTTCACCGATGCCCGCACGTCCTTCAGCGAAATGCGGGCCCTGGACTCTGCCATGGGCTGACTCCTCCTCGGGGCTTGCTATCGAAACCAGCTATCTACTATGCACTGCGTCATCGGTCAACCTGCAGCGTACGGCGGCGGCACGCCGCCCGCAAGAGGGTGTGGAAACCATATTGATATCAGTAACTTAGCTGCTACGCTGGATCCATTTACTCGCGCGCGAAGTGGAGCGGTCGTCGCGCACGAGGAGGAGGCCTGGCATGCGCGCCGGCGACGCCCGCCGTGCGGAGGTGCGCCACGAAGGCGTCGCGGTCGACGAAGCGCTTGCCGTCGAGGTCGCGCCGTTGATGGTCACGGTGCCGGGCACGAGGTGGTGATGGCGGCGACCGAAGTAGTGCAGGCGTTGATGCTCGGTTGGCGGCACCGCGACGATCGCCTCGCCGGCGGGCGCTGCCGGCCG
>VBKJ01000137.1 GCA_005879795.1 Deltaproteobacteria bacterium | reverse complement strand
CGCGCCTTCGGCGGCGAGGAGGAGGCCGTCCGCCGCTACGCCGCCGTGCTCGGCATCATCGGCGTGCTCGACATCCCGATCATCATGGTGTCGGTGCGCCTGCTGCGCGGCATCCACCCGGCGGTCATCACGCGCAACGAGGGCGGCTCGGGGCTGGTGGATCCGTGGATGCGCGCGGGGCTCGCGGTGTCGGCGCTGGCGCTCGTGTTGCTGGCCGGCTGGCTGATCACGCTTCGCATGCGCGCCGCGCGCCTCGGCGAGGAGGTCACGGCGCTCCGGCGCGAGACGCTGGCGCGCGGAGGGGAGGCAGCGTGACGAACCTGCCGTACCTGTTCGCGGCGTATGCCGCGGTGTGGATCGGGCTCTTCGCGTATCTCCTCCGGCTGGAGCGGCGGAGCCGCGAGCTGGAGGAGGAGGTGCGGGAGCTAAGGCGGCTGCTGGAGCGATAGAGATGGGGACACCTTCGAGAGCGGTCGAACGACGCCTCCTTTCGCTCGAGCGGAGGCCGATCCGGTTGTGTTGGACGATCTGCGCCGCCTTCGCGTTCCCCGTTCTTGCGACAGCCCTGATCGAGCACCACCTTGGTCACGCTCAGTCGGCGCGCGAGCTGAGCACGATCATGTTCTACCTGGTGGCCTTCGGGGCGACGGTCTCGCTTCTGGAGCTCGCTGGTCTGCTGAGACACCGCTCGGGCCTTGCCATCGTGCTCGCGCCGGTGCTGTTCGTGATCGTCCTGTTCGTCATCGGCATCGCAGGCGTCAACCTGGGGATCGTCGCGCCCTGACCCGGGTGCCGAGCCACGCGATCCTGCGGGTGCTCCTGCGCCCTTCTTCCCCTGTTGTCTCGACGACGTGCGGCCCCAGGTCTTGCCTCTGGCGCGAGGAGGACGGTAGCCTGGCGCATGACCACGCGGGACCGGCGCCTCAAGCGTAAGATCGAGCGGGCGCGGCGTCTGCTTGGGACCAAGACCAACCGAGAGACGATCGAGCGCGCACTCGACACCGTTCTCGCGGAGGAGCAGGTCCGGCGCGCGCTCCGTCGCGCCGGAGGGACGGGCGGGATCGAGGACGTCTTTGGCCGCTCCTGAGAAGGTCCTCCTGGACACCAACATCTACGTCGACTGGCTGCGTCGCGATCTCAGACCCGAGCTGGTCATGGGCAGGGGTTCCCTTCGTTACCTGAGCGCCGTCGTCGAGATGGAGCTGCGCGCCGGGGCGCACACGCGCTCCGGTCGCCGGGCTCTGGAACGCGCCGTGCACGGCTACATGGCGGCGGCGCGCATCGTGCCCCCAACGACCGGGATCTTCGCCGACGCAGGCGAGGTGCTCCGGCGCCTTCGGGCGTCGGGACGCGATGTGCGGCGCGCCTCCCTCGTCCACGACGTCCTGATCGCCCTAACAGCACGCACGATCGGCGCCACGCTGGTCACCGCCGATGCCGGTGACTTCGAGGCGATCCGCGCGCTCAGGCGCTTCTCGCTCCAGGTCGTGCCGGGGGCAGCGTAGGCTCGCGTTCACGATTCATCGGCTTTGCTTGCGTCCCGGGTCGACATGGTGATCGGCTCCAGACCCGTAGGACCCCCAAGCCGCGGAAGGCCGTCGTTGACGACGACCCAGTCGGCCCGATCGTCGAAGTAGACGTGAAATTGGGGCGGCCGGTCGATCGGACCGTGCATGTTGGCCAGAACGATGTCGATCTGGTCGGGGTGGCGGGTCGACTCGCAAAAGAGCGAGCTCCCGCAGCGCCTGCAGAACGATCGCGTGCCGTGGTCGGATGAGCGGAACCGGGCCAGCTCGGCCTCGCCCGCCTCGAGCAGGAGCTGATCCCGCGGCACTGCGAACCAGGTGACATAGCCGGCGCCGTGACTGCGGCGACACATCGAGCAGTGACAGTGCCCGCAGAAGAGGCTCGGCAGTTGCGCCGAGAAGCGCACGGCTCCGCAGAAGCACGAACCCGGAACCTTGGCTTCCGACATCGCGTTTACTTCCACCAACGGCTCCCTAGCACATGACACGACCCTTGTCCTCGCGCGCCGGAATCGCTACGCCCGCACCATGGCCCTCGACGCGGCCCTCCTCCGCGCCCTCGCCGATCACCTCCCCGACCGCTGCTCCACCCGCCCCGGCGACCTGGAGACCGCGGCCCGCGACGCCTCCTCGCTCCCCGGTGCACGCCCCGACGCCGTCGTCTGGCCGCTCGCGACCGGCGACGTGGTCGCGGTGGTGAAGCTCTGCGCCGAGCACGCGATCCCGCTCACCGCGCGCGGCGCGGGCTCGAGCCTCGAGGGGAACCCCATCCCCGTCCGCGGCGGCATCGTGCTCGACGTCTCGCGCATGGCGGATGTGGTCGCGATCCGTCCCGAGGACCTCCAGGCCGACGTGCAGCCGGGCGTCGTCTACGCGGCGCTCAACCGCCAGCTCCGCCCGCACGGCCTCTTCTTCCCGCCCTCGCCGGGCGGCAGCGCCGACGTCGCGACCACTGGCGGCATGGCGGCCAACAACGCGAGCGGCATCTACTCAATCAAGTACGGGGGCACCCGCGACCACGTGCGCGCGGCGACCGTGGTGACGGGAACGGGGGAGGTGCTGCGCCTCGGCAACCGCGCGCGCAAGAGCGCGTCCGGCTACCACCTCCTCGGGCTCGTGGTCGGCTCCGAGGGCACGCTCGCGATCGTGACCGAGCTGACGCTCGCGCTGGCCGGCCTGCCGCAGGCGCGTCGGCAGGGCGGGTTCCGCTTCCCGGACAGCGGCGCGGCGGCGCGCGCGACGGCGGAGCTGGTCCGCTTCGGCGTCGACGTGGCGGCGGTCGAGTTCCTAGACGCGCGGACCGTGGCGGCCCTCAACTGCTTCGGTCGGTTCGGCCTCGCCGAGACGCCGACGCTGCTGGTCGAGGTGCATGGCAGCGAGGCGGGCGTGGCCGAGGCGTGGGCGGCGGCGGAGGACGTGCTCCGGGGCGCGGGCGGCGAGCGGCTGGTGCTCCCCGACGGCCGCGACGCGTGGTCGATTCGCGAGCAGGCCACGCGCGCCATCGCGGCGCTCCGTCCCGAGGCGGCCACCGTGCGCGCCGACCTCGCCATCCCGATCGGCGCGCTGCCGCGGCTGGTCGCGTGCTGCGAGGCGGTCGCCGCCGAGCACGGCCTCGCCGTGCACCTCTTCGGGCACGCCGGCATCGGCATCCTGCACGCGCTCGTGCTCGCCGATGCGGCCGAGCGCGCGGAGGCGGAGGCGGCACGCGACGCGCTCGTGGACGAGACGCTCGCGCTCGGCGGGTCGTGCTCGGGGGAGCACGGCATGGGGCTCGGCAACCGGCGCTACGCGGCGCGCGAGCATGGCGCGGCGCTCGCCCTCATGCGGGGGGTGAAGCAGCTCTTCGACCCGCACGGGATTCTCAACCCAGGCAAGATGTGGTGAAGAGACCCGCATGCGGATCGTCGTGTGCGTCAAGTGGGTACCGGCGCTCGGCTCGCTGCGCTTCGACCCGGAGACCCGCCGGCTCGTGCGCGAGGGCGTGCCGGGCGAGGTGAGCTCCTTCGACCTCCGCGCCCTCGGCGCCGCCGTGGCGCTGCGCGCCGCGCACGGGGGAGAGGTGGTGGCGCTCACCATGGGCCCGCCGGGCGCGCGCGACGGGCTCGTCGAGTGCCTGGCGCTCGGCGCCGACCGCGCGCTCCATCTCGTCGACGCGGTGCTCGCCGGCTCCGACACGCTCGCGACGGCGCGCGCGCTCGCCGCCGCGCTCGAGCGCGAGGCGCCCGATCTCGTCCTCTTCGGCCGCGCCAGCACCGACGCCGAGACGGGGCAGGTCGGGCCCGAGGTGGCGGAGCTGCTGGGGCTGGCGCAGGTGACCGGCGCGCGCCGGCTCGAGCTCGATCCGGCGGCGCGCACCTTCGTCGCCGAGCGCGAGACCGACGAGGGCTTCGAGACCGTGACCGGGCCGCTGCCCGCGGTCGTGACCGCGGCCGAGGATCTCGCCGAGGAGCGTTTTCCGACCAAGGCCGAGCGGCAGGCGGCCGAGGCCAAGCCGATCGCGAGCCTCGGCGCCGCCGAGGTGGGCCTTCTGGCCGAGGAGGTCGGCGCCAGGGGCTCGCCCACCTGGGTCGCCGGCATCGAGCACGTCCCGAGCGTGCGCCGCGGCGAGATCCTGGCCGGCGACTCCCCCGCGGCGCTCGCGCGCGCGCTCGGGGAGCGCCTGCGCCAGCTCGCGCCGGCTCGCGACGACCGGCCTGCCCTCCCTGCGCGCGGCGCCGCGAACGGCCCGCCGGTGTGGGTCGTCGCCGAGATCGGCCCGGGGGGGCCGAAGCAGGTCACGGCCGAGCTGCTCGCCAAGGCGGCGGAACTGGCGGTGCAGCTCGGGGCGCCGGTCGAGGCGCTGGTCCTCGGCGACGGCGCGCAGCATGCGGGCGCGCTCGCCGCTGCCGGCGCCGACCGCGTGCTGGTCGCCGAGGGCCCGGGGCTCGTCCCCTACACGACCGATGCGCATGCCGCCGTCCTCGCCGAGGCGATCCGCGCCCGCGCCCCCCGCCTCGTGCTCGTCCCGTCGACGGCGCGCGGGCGCGACCTCGCGCCGCGCGTGGCGGCGCGGCTCGGCCTCGGGCTGACCGGCGACGCGATCGACCTGGACCTCGACGCCGAGGGCCGCGTGCGCCAGATGAAACCCGCCTTCGGCGGCGCGATCGTGGCGCCCATCCTCTCCCACACGCGGCCGGAGATGGCGACCGTGCGGCCGGGGATCCTGCGTCCGGCGCGGCCGGATGCGACCCGCCGGGCGGCGGTGGAGCGCCTCGCCGTGCCCGCCGTGCCGGGGCGCGTGCGCGTCGTCTCCGAGCGCTCGCTCGGCGACGCAACGGGCGCGACGCTCGAAGCGGCCGACATCGTGCTCGGCGTCGGGCACGGCGTCGGCGGGCCGGCGGCGCTGCCGGCGATCACGGCCCTCGCGGCGCGCCTCGGCGCGGCGGTCGCGGCCACGCGCGACGTGACCGACGCGGGCTGGCTCCCGAAGCAGCACCAGGTCGGGCTGACCGGCCGCGCCATCGCGCCGAGGCTCTACGTCGCCATCGCGCTCAGCGGCGCGCCCGAGCACGTGGTCGGGCTCCGCCGCGCGGGCGTGATCGTCGCCATCAACAAGAACCCGAAGGCGCCGATCTTCAAGGCCGCCGACCTGGGGATCGTCTCCGACTACGCACCGCTCCTCCCGCTGCTCGAGGCGGCGCTGCGCGGCTCGTAGCTTGCGGGGGCGGGGACGTCCCCGCGCCGGGCTGCGCCGCCCGCGACGTTACGTATCTCTGGGGGGCGGGGGTGGGCCGTCGAGGCGGCGGAGCGCGACCTCGTGGATGGTCATGCGGAGGCCGCGCGCGTTCTCCACCTCGAAGAACCGGCCGCGTTGGGCGACGACGGTGAACACGCCGGGCACCTGGAGGTGCACGACGCGGTCACCGATCCGGATGGTGGGCTCGCCGCTCACGGCGGCGGGAGCTTGCCGCCCGATGCGCGAGATTGCAAGGCGACGTTGCGTCGCCGGTGGCGAGCCCGCACAATGCGCGCATGCTCCTGGCGGCGCGGCGCTTCTCCGCCCTCGCGGCCCTCGTGGCGCGTATCTACGGCGGCTACAAGCTGATCCAGCTCAGCCGCGGCGTCGCCCCGGCGTGCGGCGACGGAGCGCGTCTCGCCCGCCATCATCGCCGCAGCGCCGAGGCCGCCTACCGCCTGGCGACTCGCCTCGAGGGGCTGCCCATCAAGGTCTGCCAGTTCCTGGGCTCACGCGCCGACATCCTGCCCGCCGAATACGTGGAGGTCCTCTCCCGCCTCCAGGACCGGGTGCCGCCGCGGCCGCTTGCTACCTTCCTGCCGCTCCTCCGCCGGGAGCTCGGGCGGCCGGTCGAGGCGGCCTTCGCGGAGCTCGATCCCGCGCCTCTCGCCTCGGCCTCGCTCGCGCAGGTGCATCGCGGCCGGCTGCAAGACGGGCGGGAGGTGGCGGTCAAGATGCAGTACCCGGACATCGAACGCGTTGTGCGCGTGGACCTCCGGAGCTTCGCCGTGCTGATCGGCGTCCTCGCGCGCCTCGAGCGCGACTTCGACTTCCGCGCCCTCATCCGCGAGGTCGAGAAGTACGTGCCGCTCGAGCTCGACTTCGTGCACGAGGCGGACAACGCCGAGCGCATGGCCGCGCACCTGAGCGGCCGGGCGGACATCCTGGTGCCCGCCATCGTGCGCGAGCTCAGCACGCGCCGCGTGCTGGTGATGGAGTACGCGCTCGGCGTGCGCGTGACCGACGTCGTGGGCCTGCGCGCGTTCGGCCTCGACCCGGCCGACGTCGCGCGGCGCCTGATCGACCTCTTCTGCGAGCAGATACTGCTCCACGGCTTCTTCCACGCCGACCCGCACCCGGGGAACATCCTGGTCCAGCCCGGCGGGCGGCTCGTGCTGCTCGACTTCGGCCTGGCCAAGGACTTTCCGCCCGCCTTCCGCGACGGCGTCGCGCGCCTGACGGCCGCCATCGTGGGCGGCGATCGGGCCGCGGTCGCGGCCGCCTTCCGCGCCCTCGGCTTTCGCACGCGCGAGCAGTCCGACGAGAGCCTCGCCTGGCTGGGCGAGGCGTTCCTCGGCTGGGCGCTCCGCAACGGGCGATCCTTCGCCGACCCCGAGATGATCGCGCAGTTCGGCGCGGACCTGCCGCGCATCATGCGCGCCAACCCGCTCGTGGAGGTCCCCTCCGACGTCCTGCTCGTCGGCCGCGTCATGGGACTGCTCTCCGGCATCGGCAAGCAGCTCGGCACCCACATCGACCTCGGTGCCACCCTGCTCCCCTACCTCGCAGCGGGTGCGGCGCGTCCGGAGGCCTGAGACGCCAGCGGGAGAGGGTGGGGACGCCGCCGCCGCGACCTTCGACGAGGCCGAACGCCCGCCCGGTCGTGCTCGCCCGGCCGTCGGCCGAGGAGCGGGAGCGCCGGCGGCGTCCCCACCCTCGCCCGCACGCGAGGCCGCGAGCTACGGCCTCCGGGCGCGCAGCATACGCTCGATCTGTTTCAAGAGGACGTCGGCCTCGAGGTTGACGCGGTCGCCCGGCTTGCGCTCGCCGAGCGTCGTCTGCTCGAGCGTGTGCGGGATGAGCGCCGCCGTGAAGCTCGGGCCGCGGCAGGCGGACACCGTGAGACTCACGCCGTCGACGGCGATCGAGCCCTTCTCGACCAGGTAGGGGACGAGGGTGCGGGGGGCGCGGAAGCGGTAGAGGAGCCAGTCGCCGTCGCGCGTCACCTTCTCGAGGCGTCCGACGCCGTCGACGTGGCCCTGGACGATGTGGCCGCCCATGCGGTCGCCCATGCGGAGCGCGCGCTCGAGGTTGACACGCGCCCCGGGGGCCATGCGGCCGAGCGTGGTGCGGCGCAGCGTCTCGGGCGAAACGTCGACCGTGAAGCGCCGGTCGCGCCGCGCGGCGACGGTGAGGCAGGCGCCGTTCACGGCGATGCTCTCGCCGAGCGCGAGGCGCGGGAGGGGCCGCGGAGTGGCGATGGTGAGACGCGCTCCGCTGCCGCTCGTCCCGCGCCGCTCGACGCGGCCGGTCGCCTGGATGATGCCGGTGAACAACTATCGCGCCGGCCCCCGGCAGGCCGGGCACTCGTGGCTGGTCTTGCCCTGCCGCTCGACCTCCACGAGCGCGGTGCCGCAGGTGGGGCAGCGCCCGGCGGCCTTCTCGCCCCGGAGCTTCTCGAGCAGCGCCTTGTCGCGCTCGGCGAAGTAGCGGTCCTCCTCGGCCTTCTCCTTCTGGTGCAGCTTCTCGCCCAGGCGGTCTTTCTCGCTATTGGACATCGACCCTCCCGCTGGCGCGGCGGAGCAGCCCCTGCAGGCGGTCGCGCAGCCGCCGCGCCCACTCGAACTCGCCGCCGAGCACGGTGAGCCCCACGAAGATGACGAGCAGCCCGGGCCCCGGGACACCCGGCAGCGCGAGGACCACGCCCAGGATCACGAGTGCCAGGCCGAGCACGATCCGGCTCGCGCGGATGGTGTGCCGGAGCATAGGGGGCGGCAGTCTAGCCCGCGGGGCATTGTGGCGCCACCACCGGCCGGGCATGGTGGGCCGGCGGCATGATCCCGCTCCGCGACACCATCCCGTCCGCCCGGGTCCCGATCGTCAACTACGCCGTCATCGCGGCCAACGTGCTCGTGTTCTGCTACGAGGTGTCGCTCGGCGGCCGGCAGGCCGAGCTGCTCATCAAGCACTGGGGCCTGGTGCCGAGCAACTTTGCGGTCGAGACGCTCCTCACCAGCATGTTCCTCCACGGGGGCTGGCTCCATGTCCTCGGCAACATGCTCTACCTCTATATCTTCGGGGACAACGTCGAGGACCGGCTCGGACACCTGCGCTACCTCCTCTTCTACCTCCTGTGCGGCGCCGCGGCCGGCGCGACCCAGGCCCTCTCGAGCCCCGGCTCGAACGTCCCCATGGTGGGCGCGAGCGGGGCGATCGCCGGGGTGTCGGGGGCCTACTTCCTCTTCTTTCCCACCGCGCGCGTCGTGACCCTGGTGCCGATCTTCCTCTTCCTGCAGGTGGTCGAGATCCCGGCGGTCTTCTTCCTGCTCATCTGGTTCCTGTGGCAGCTCATGTCCGGGGTGGCGACCCTCGGCAGCCGCGCGGCCGTGGGGGGGGTCGCCTTCTGGGCCCACATCGGCGGCTTCGTGGCCGGCATGGCGCTGGGCCCCGCGCTGCGCGAGCGGCGCTCGGCCCCGCGCTGGGCGTGAGCTGGAGCGGACGCAATTGACAGGCCGCGCGGGGTTGGGGCAGCCTGGCCGGGCGGTGGACACCCGGGAGAAGATCCTCGAGACGGCGACCCGCCTGTTCTCGACCCACGGCTACTCGAACACGTCCCTCTCGCAGGTCGCGAAGGAGGCCCAGGTCTCGAAGGCGCTCATCTTCTGGCACTTCGAGAACAAGGAGAAGCTCTTCCGGACCGCCCTCCAGCGCACGCTCGAGCCCTACGTCGTGAACGTGCTCGACGACCTCGAGGGCCTCTCCGAGACCGATCAGATCAAGAAGCTGATCGACGCCTACTACGCGTTCGTCTCCGAGAACATCTACTCGGTCAAGTTCGTGGTGAGCCTCATCCTGCGGGACGAGAAGCATCCCGACGACGTGGTCGGGCACATGTACGAGCTGCAGCGGGTGTATCGGAACCTCCTCGCCGACATCCTCGACAGCGGTCGCCAAAAGGGGGTATTTCGCCCGACCGTGAAGCCTGACCTGGACGCTCGACTCATCATGACGGCCCTCTACGGCGTCCTCGTGCAGGGCTTTCTCGGCAGCGACGCCCCGGGCAGCTCCGAGACCCTCCTCCAGCATCTGAAGGCCACCCTGGTCGACACGCTGCGCCGTTAGTCGCCGGCTCCGGGGCGGGCACCAAAGCTTGACAAGGGCTTTGGAATCATTCGATAGGCGCCGCCATGCGGACCTGGTCCCGTTGGCTGGTGCTCGGCCTCGCCGTCCTCGGGGCCGGATCGACCGCGCAGGCTTACTTTCTGGACAAGGGGCGGAACTTCGACATCCGCGCGCGTGTCTACTCGCAGCTCGGCATCATGATGGACGACGCCGAGAAGGACCAGCCGACGCGCTACAGCTTCGGCGACCTGGCGCAGCACCGGAACTTCTACAATCCCGAGTTCGACGCGCGGCTCACCGACTACATGCGCTGGACGGATCGCGTCCCGGGCCTCTCGCTGCTCTCCCCCGAGGAGTTCAAGTTCCGCTTCGCGTGGTGGGGTTTCTACGACGGGCTCTACGACTACCTCGACCCCGAGTGGAACGACGCGCGCAAGGCGTACAAGGCGCGCTTCGCAGAGACCGACAAGGTCAACAAGGACTCCTTCGTCTTCAACGACCAGAACAAGAACCCGCGCCACATCTACGCGAGCCGCAACCGCATCAACGAGCTCTACTTCGACTACAGCAAGGGGCGGGTCTTCATGCGGGCGGGCCGGCAGGCGATCGCGTGGGGCGAGTCGGACGACATCGCGCTCCTCGACGTGACCAACCTCTTCGACCTGACCCTCGGCGTGCCGGGCCTGATGCAGGACCTCGACGAGGCGCGCATCCCCGTGTGGGCGTTCCGCAACACGGTGAAGGTGGCCGAGACGATGGGCCCGCTGTCGAGCATCTTCGCCGACGCCTACGTCGTACCCGGCGTGGTCGACACGACCGTGCCGATCGATCCGATCACGGCGGGCGTCAGCCCCTTCAATCCGGACGTCCAGGATCCGCAGAACCAGATAACCGCGGTCGGCGGCCCGGCGGTCGGGAAGCTGCTCCACCTGGACCTCGTGAGCCATCAGCCGGCGATGACGTGGGCGAACACCCGCTGGGGAGCCCGGCTCGAAGGTGTGCTCCTGCGCGATTACACCTTGCAGGGGTGGTTCTACCGGACGTTCAACGAAGCGCCCGTCCCGTTGCTCTCGTCGCCGGGCGGCCTCAACATTTTGAAGAGCGCAAGCAATCCGCACGGCATCACCCCCGTCCAGATCGACGACCGGGGCTTCCGCGTGCCGGTGTGCAGCAAGGCCGGGTTCACGCCGTCCGGGCGGCCGTGCTCGAAGGCCCTCGCGACCGTCGTGACCCTCGAGCGGCGCCTCGAGTCGGTCGCCGGCGTCTCCGCGAGCTGGTTCAGCCCGCGGGTGGACGGCGTCATCCGCCTCGAGACGGAGGCCTTCGTCGACGAGCTCGGCTTCATCCCGGAGAAGAACCTGAACCCCCGCGGGCAGGTGCCGATTTTCGGGAAGAACCCGGACGGGAGACCGATCATCAACACGATCCCGAAGACCGACTTCCTGCGCTGGGTGATCGGCTACGACCGCTTCTTCTTCTTCCGCCCGCTCAACCCGACGAACTCCTTCACCCTCGTGACCGCTTGGCACGGCCAGTGGAACATCCTCGAGCGGCGCGGGATGGACTTCCGCTACGCCGGCCTGCAGAAGCCGGGGAAGCCGGCGACGGTGCTCGGACGCATCCCGGGCACCCCGGACTGCGACAAGCCCGGGGCCAACGGCAAGTTCGGGCTCACGTGCCAGACGGTGAACCCGAAGAACTTCGAGGACCTCTACACGATCGATAACCAGTTCCTGCAGGTCGCGCTCCAGACCGACTACATGCACGGCCTCCTCGAGCCGCGCATCGTGGCGCTCCTCGACGTGAGCGGCATGTTCGCCTTCAATCCGTCGGTGATCTACCGCCTGACGGACAACGTCCTCCTGAGCGCGACCTACGTCGCCATCGAGAGCTCGCGGCGGGCGGGATTCGGCGCGTTCCGTGGCCACGACATCCTGCAGCTGAGAGTCACGGCGCAGCTCAACTGAATCCGTCGGGCGCGTGCCCCTCGAGCCGGAGGGATGGCCTCGGCCCCTCATCCTCGCGGACACCACAGTGGCTGACCTGGCCGGCGGGAGAGGGTTCCTAACCCACCGGCCCGGCGGGTGGCGCGGGGGCAGGACGGGATGGGGACGGCGCGCGGTACGGCATTCCGGGGCTCTGCTTCATGGGAAGCGATGGTCCCGGAAGGTCGGACTCGGGGCCCGTCTGCTCGCTCCGTCGACACGCTGCGGCAGCGGGTGACCAGCGCGCCCACTCGCTCCAAGCTTGACAAGCGCAGCGGAGTCTTCGATAGGGCCCGCCATGCGGACCTGGACAGGTTGGCTGGTGCTCGGCCTCGTCCTCGGGGTCGGATCGTCGGCGCAGTCTTACTTTCTGGGAGGCAACCGCAACTTCGACCTCCGGGCGCGCGTCTACTCCCAGCTCGGCATCATGATGGACGACGCCGAGAAGGACCAGCCGACGCGCTACAAGATCGGCGACCTGGCGCAGCACCGGAACTTCTACAACCCCGAGTTCGACGCGCGGCTCACCGACTACATGCACTGGACGGACAACGTTCCGGGTCTCTCGCTCCTCTCCCCCGATGAGTTCAAGTTCCGCTTCGCGTGGTGGGGCTTCTACGACGGGCTCTACGACTACCTCGACCCCGAGTGGAACGACGCGCGCAAGGCGTACAAGGCGCGCTTCGCAGAGACCGACAAGGTGAACAAGGACTCCTTCGTCTTCAACGACCAGAACAAGAACCCGCGCCACATCTACGCGAGCCGCAACCGGATCAACGAGCTCTACCTCGACTACACCAAGGGCCGGCTGTTCACGCGCGTGGGGCGGCAGGCGATCTCGTGGGGCGAGTCGGACGACATCGCGCTGCTCGACGTGACCAACCTCTTCGACCTGACCCTCGGCGTCCCTGGCCTCATCCAGGATCTCGAGGAGGCCCGCATCCCGGCCTGGGCGCTCCGCAACACCGTGAAGATGTTCGACGACTGGGGCTCGCTCTCGAGCGGCTTCCTGGACACGTACGTCATTCCGGGCGTCGTCGACACCACCGTGCCGACCGATCCGATCACGGCCGGGGTGAGCCCCTTCAACCCGGACGTCCCGGATCCGCAGAACCAGGTGACCGCCCTCGGCGGGCCGGCGATCGGGAAGCTGCTGCACCTGGACCTCGTGAGCCATCAGCCCGCCATGAGCTGGGCGAACACCCGCTGGGGGGTGAGGCTGCAGAGCCTCCTCCTCCGGGAGTACACGCTCCAGGGGTGGTTCTACCGGACCTTCAATCAGGCGCCCGTCCCCCTGCTGTCGACCCCGGGCGGCCTGAACAACACGCGGAGCGCGAGCAACCCGAACGGCATCGTCCCGATCCAGATCGACGATCGGGGCTTCCGCGTGCCGGTGTGCAGCAAGGCGGGGTTCACGCCGTCCGGGCGGCCGTGCTCGAAGGCCCTCGCGCTGGTCACCATCCTCGAGCGGCGCCTGGAGTCGGTCGCGGGCGTCTCCGCGAGCTGGTTCTCACCGACGGTGCGCGGCGTGATCCGCACCGAGGCGGAGGCCTTCATCGACGAGCTCGCCTTCATCCCGGAGAAGAACCTGAACCCCCGCGGGCAGGTGCCGACCGCGAGGAACCCCGACGGGAGCCCGATCGTCAACACGATCCCGAAGACCGACTACCTGCGCTGGGTGATCGGCTACGACACCTTCTTCTTCTTCCGCCCCCTCAACCCGACGAACTCCTTCGTCCTGGTGACCGCCTGGCACGGGCAGTGGAACCTCCTCGAGCGGCGCGGAATGGACTTCCGCTACCTGGGCGAGCAGAAGCCGGGGAAGCCGGCGACCGTGCTCGGACGCATCCCGGGCACCCCCGACTGCGACAAGCCCGGACCCAACGGCAAGTTCTTCATCACCTGCCAGAAGGCCAACACGAAGGGCTTCGAGGACCAGTACAAGTTCGACAACCAGTTCATGCAGATCGCGCTCCAGACCGACTACCTGCACGGCAGGCTCGAGCCGCGCGTCGTGGCCATCCTCGATGTGAGCGGCATCTTCGGCTTCGCGCCGTCGGTGGTCTACCGCCTGACCGACAACGTCCTCCTGGCCGCCAGCTACGTCGCCATCGAAGGCTCGCGGCGGGCCGGATTGGCCACGTTCCGGGGGCACGACATCCTGCAGCTCAAGGTCCAGGCGCAGCTCAACTGAAGGGGCTCGCCGGGCTCGTCCCCGTACGAGCGTCGCGGCCGGGCAGGGCCTTCGCCTTGACACGCCGCAGCGGCCTCCCGTACTTTGCTTTCGTGCACGAGGCGCCGCGCAGCCAGAAGGCGGGCGCCGCGGAGCCGGCTCGCTCCCCGGCGTTGCGGGAGTGGACGAAGGAGATGGCCGAGCGGGCCCTCGACCGCGCCCACGCCTCCCCAGTCCCCGGCCGCCGCGGCAACCGCGAGAAGGAGCGCTTCGCGCTCCGTGCCCAGCACGTGAAGGCGCTCTTCCGGAGCCTCGAGACCTTGACCGCGGCGGTCAACAAGGAGGCGGGGACCCCGCTCCTCGTGATCGAGAGGATCCTGAACCCGAAGAACCTGGGGGGGATCGAGGTCCCGGACGGTGCGCGGCTCGTCCTCAAGTTCCTCGACCGCCGCCTCGAGGTGGTGGTGAGCCCGCTCGTCAACCTGGGCGGGCGGCCGGTGCCGGTGGGGGCGCTCGCGACGGCGTCGGTCATTCAATACGATCCGGCCGACCCTGCCGGTGCGGACTGGTACGACCTCCTGCTCCGCGAGGACGGGAGCTGGATACGCAAGGGAGCCGAGGGCGAGGCGCCACCGCCTCCTTTCGGCGAGAAGGAGATCCGCTCACTGCTCGAGTGGCTGGTCGGGTAGCGCCCGCTCCGCGGGCGAGGAGGTGGCACCATGTCCCTCCGGGTTTTGCTACCGCTGATCGCGCTCCTCGCCTCGCCCGCTGCGAGCGCCGTGAGACCCCTCTGCGCGCCGGGGCGCTTCGTCCTGCCGGGGTCCCCGCTCCTGGGATCCGGGCGCCCGGGAACCGACGCGGTCATCCTCGAGACGCCTCAGGTCTCGATCCGCAGCGGCTGCGCGCCGGTGGAAGCGCACGTGTGGGCGGCCAAGCGGGGCACGCGCATCAGGGCCGACTGGCGCGGCTGCGGCCAGTACAACGCGCGGGTCCGTCTCAATGCCACCGTCGACGCGGCCACCTGCGGGACGATGACCGGCGCGCTTCGCCTCGGGCGCTCGAGGTACCGGCGACGCTTCAGCGCGACGCGGGCCCAGATCTCCACCTCCTGCACGCGGGGCGACGACACCTACGCGGTGATCGAGCAACGCGTGCTCGCCTTCCGGGGCTGCACGGTGACGAGCTGCCACGGCGTCTTCGGTCAGGCGAGCCTCGACCTCCTCCCCGGCAGCTCCTACGAGAGCCTGGTCGGTGTGCCCGCCTCGAACCCGGCCGCTGCCGCCGCGGGGAAGCTCCGCGTCCTCCCGGGTCACGCCGCCGAGAGCTTCCTCTCGCAGAAGCTCCACGGCACGCTCGCCGACGGCGAGGGCGCGCGCATGCCGCTCGTCGGCCTCGCCCTCACGCAGAGCGAGATCGACCTGGTGGATGCCTGGATCGACGCCGGCGCGCCGCGCACGGGCGTGGTCGCGGCGGCGCCCTGCCTGCTGGAGCCCGACTACGTGCCGACCACGCCCACGCCGCCGCCGCCCGGCGGCTACCAGCTCGTGCTCGACGGCCCGACCCTCGCGCCCGGCGAGGAGCTGGAGGGCTGCCTCTGGATGGCGGTCCCCAACCCGACCGACCTCGCGGTCGGCAAGTGGGAGTTCTTCCTGAACCCTGGCACGCACCACTTCGCGATCTTCCCGTGGGACAGGGAGGGCACGCCGCCCGTCGGCGTGTGGAAGGCGGGTGACACCGGCTGCACCTCGGGCGCGATGTTCGGCAACTCGCTCTCCGGGTCACCGCAGGCCCCGTACTACATCGACCTCTACGCGCCCGGCATCGCGCGCCTCCTGCGGGCCGGGACCTACGTCGGCCTCAACGCCCACTACGCGAACAACTTCGACGTGCCCATCCAGATGAAGGTGTGGACGAACGTCTACCCCTACCCGGGCACGCCCGAGCACATCGCCAAGACGCTCACCGACTTCAACGACATGTTCACGATCAGCGTGCCGCCCTTCACGCAGAAGGTGCAGCCCGGGCGCTTCACCAACGGCGGCACGACGCCGATCTACCTGCTCGGCCTCTCCGGCCACATGCACAAGCGCGGGCTCCGCTTCACCGCCCGGTGGTCCGACGGCAGCAAGGCCTACGAGAACTTCGACTGGTCGCACCCCGTGAGCCGGCCGTTCGAGCCGCCCGTCGTGCTGGTACCCGGCGACTGGGTCGACTTCGAGTGCCTGCACGACAACGGCGTCACCCGGCCGGTCAAGCGCGACGGGTCGGGCAATCCGACCACGCTCACCTTCGGGGTCACCACCGACGACGAGATGTGCGTGCTCACGGGGACCTACTACTGACCGGCGCCGCGTGCGCGCAGCGCGCCGGCGAAGAAGTGGTGCGTGATCTCGAGGTCGTGCAGGCCCCAGGTGCCGGCGCCCACGAGCCCCGCCGCCCGCACGTGACGGACCGCGCCGGCCAGGGCGGCGAGCGCGGCTTCGCGGGCCTCCGCATCGGCCGCGGCGAGCCAGCGCTCGAGGGCCCCCAGCACGGCGAACGTGTAGTCGAGGAGGTGCTCCTCGGCGGCGAGGCGGACCGGCGCCGCCGCCAGCAGGCGGCGTAGCTCGGGGGCCTGCCGGCGTGCGGCCGCGAGCGCGGCGCGGACGGCGGCCGCGCGCTCGGCCTCGGCCGGCGGCAGGAGCACGTCGCCGTAGGTCACCACCCCGGCCATGACGCGCTCGAGCGCCGCCAGGTAACGCGCCACGGGCTCGGCCGCCCGCCCGAAGCCGGCGGCGTGCGTGCCGCGCGCGCTCGCGGCGGCGGCAGGCGAAACCGCTCCGCGTGCGAACGCCTCCACGTTCACGCCGTACGCCCACAGGCTGTACTGTCCGAAGACGAGGCAGGAGACGCCGCGCACGCCCGCGCGGGCGTAGTAGTCGAGGTCCCGCTGCACGACCTCGGCGAGCGGCACCGCGCAGCCTCCGAAGAGGATCGCGTCGCCGTAGTACTCGAACACGTGGACGCGGCCCGCGAAGAGCGTCAGGTGCGCGTCGAGGGCGCGGCGGTAGGGGGCGTTCGTCGCGCACGCGGGGTCCTCGAGCGGGTGCGCGTAGCAGCGCTCGCGCGGTGCGAACTCCGCCCAGACGCGCGGGTGGGGCCGCACGGCGCGCGGCGACTCGAGCGTGTCGTGGTAGGCGAGGTGAAGGACGCGGGTGCCCGCGCCGAGCGTCTCTGCGACCGCGTTGCACACGCTGAGCGCCTGGTCGGCGGGCGAGAGCCTGGCGCACGACGGGCACGCGCACCAGCCGCCACCCGGGAGATCGAGCCCCCAGAGATGGAAATCGGTCGCGCCCGGGAGCGCAGCGAGCGCCGCCGCCGCGCGCTCGCGCACCACGGCGAGCGCCGCGGCGCTCGCCGCGCACACGTTCCCCAGGTCGGAGCGGCGTCCGTCGGGCGCGAGCGGGAAGCGCTCCGGGTGCGCCGCGAAGAGCGAACGGGGCAGCAGCTCGACCAGCACGTGGCCGCCGCCCTCGACGTCGAGCCCGCGCCGGCGGAGCTCCGGCACCAGCTCCGGGATGACCCACTGCGTGTCGTTCGCGTGGCGGATGAAGAGGAGCCCGGTCGCGCCGCGCTTGGCCATCCAGTCGACGAACGCCACGTCGGAGGGGAGGCGCGCGGCGAGCCGCTCCGGCACGCCGTAGTGCCAGGTCGCGAGGTCGGCGGCGAAGGCGCGGCGGGCGAAGGCGGGCCGCAGCTCGAGCGCCGCCACCGGGCGCCGCGCCGTGTCCGGGCGGGGAACGTGCTCCTCGTGCGTCCCGCGTGGCGCCCAGCGGCAGCCGGCCGCTTCGAGGAGGCCGTAGACGCCGGCGAGGAGTGCGCGCGGCGACGCACCGCTCACCACCGCCGCGTCGTCCGCCGGTCGGACGACCCATTCCGCGCCCGCCGGCACCGCGAGCGCCCGCACCGCGACCGGGGCGTCCGCCGGCGCGAGGCAGAGCCAGGCCCCGCCCGGGCCCGCCACGCTCCGCTGCACCGGGCTCGGCCCGAACATCCGCCCGAGGTACGCGCCCAGCTCCTCGGCCGCGAAGGCGACCGGCTCGGGCGCGCCCTCGGGCACGAGCAGCACGCCCGCCGCGAGCCGCGCGAGATCCGCGCTCACGCGCGCCGCACGTGGAGGGCGAGCGAGAGCCCCACGTAGTAGGCCGGGAAGGCGAGCGAGGCGACCACCAGCGTGCGCGGCACGGTCGCCAGGTGCGCCAGCGACCAGACCACCGCGCCGCCCCAGACGAGGCCGAGCCCGACCGTGAGCGGGCGGAGCACGGGCGTGCGCGAGGGGTAGAGGTAGCGGATCGGCACGAACACCCCGACCGAGAAGACGAGCACGACGGCGGCATTCAGCGCCTGCGGCCACCCGAGCGTGTAGAGGTAGAAGGCGATGATGTTCCAGTACGAGGGGAAGCCGGTGAAGTAGTGGTCGGCCGTCTTGGCGTCGGTGCGGCAGAAGCCGTAGGCGCTGGCGATGACCGGGCAGAGCGCCACCGGCACGCCGAGCGCCGGCGGCAGGAGGTCGAAGCGGAGGACGAAGAGCACGGGCACGATCACGTAGGTGAAGTAGTCCACGATGTCGTCGAGCCGCGTTCCGTCGAAGAAGGGCAGCACCTGCTTCACGCCGACGGCGCGCGCGAGCGTCCCGTCGATCGAGTCGACGGCCAGGGTGTAGGCCATCCAGCCCATGGCGGCGGCCGCGTCGCCCCGCTCGGCGGCGAGGATCGCGAGCACGCCCGCGGGTGCGGTGCTCGCCGTGAGGAGGTGCACGCCCCAGGCCGCGATGGTCCGCAGCGGGCGGGCTTCGCTCACGCCTCGATCCCGGGCAGGTAGAGGACCTGGATCAGGTTGCCGTCCGGATCGCGGCAGTAGCACGAGACCGAGCCGTCGCGGTGGACGGCGGGCGGGTGCGCGACGGGCACGCCACGCGCCCGCAGCTGCTCGGCCGCCGCGTGGACCTCGTCCGCCGTCGCCACGAGGAAGCCCAGGTGGTCGAGCGCGCCTCCCGGCGCCGCGTGCGGGTCCTGATGCAGCGCCAGGTTGTCGCTCCCCGTGCTCAGGTAGGCGTTCTCGCCGTCGGGCTCCCACACGACGCGCATGCCGAAGGTCTCCGTGTAGAAGCGCGCCGCGGCGCGCACGTCGCGCACCCGGAGCGCCAGGTGGCGGAGGCCACGAACGCGCACCGCCGGGTTCATTGCGTTCGTTCTACTGGGCGGGGACGTGGGCCGCAACGTCGGTGCGCGGCGGCGGGGGGCGGCATCGGCGCTCCCGCTCGGGCGCCGGCGGCCGTCGCCAGCCCTGCCGCGAGCGCCGCGCGCGGCGCCCTCGAAGGTCGCCGCCGACGCCGCCCCCCGCCGCCGCGGCGATCGCAGCGGCGTGACCCCGCCGCCCTCAGTCGCGGCAGGTGACGTGGCGGTGGCGGGGGCGCTCGCAGCTGAGCGAGTCGGCGAAGTTCTGGGAGCCGACCTGGAGGCTCGCGCTCAGGAGCGACATGCCGTCCGCGCCGAGGTCGAGGCCGCGCACCGCGACCCGGACCCGGTAGCGGCCCCCGCGGCGGGGACGGAGCGTGATCAGAGCGCGACCGCTCCGGTAGCGGAGGCGTCGGCGGGGGGAGCCCGCACGCGCGAGCGGGCTCCCGGTCGCAGTGTCCACCACGACGCCGCGCGCGTCGACCAGGAGCACCCGGGCGGCGGACGGCGGCGTGCCGTCGGGCAGATCGAGCGAGCCGCGCCACACGAGCCGGCTCCGCGGGCCGGCGAGCGTCATGCGCAGCCGGCCCACGTACATCGGCTGGCAGGCTCCCTCGCCGCCGGGCGCGAGCGGGCACGGATCGCAGAGGTCACCCAGGCCGTCGCCGTCGGTGTCGGTCTGCGCCGGGTTCGGAATCGCGGGGCAGTCGTCCTCGGCGTCGGGGAGGCCGTCGCCGTCGATGTCCTCGACCCTCGGGTCGCCGCCGCCCGGACCGGGGTAGATGAAGCGCACCGCCGCGATGTCGTCGGCGTGCACCGAGGCGCCGCGTCCGTCGAAGTGCGCCCGGTAGTACATGGTGGCGTCCTTCAGCACCGGCGGCGCGACGTCGCTCTCGGAGCTGTGGCCGATGCCGATCGTGTGGCCGAGCTCGTGGGTTGCGACCTCGGCCAGGTTGGTCGCGTTCCAGAAGGGGCAGCCGGCGAAGCCCCGGTTGAAGGTGATGTTGCCTTCGGTGATGCGATAGAAGGTCTTGCCGTCGACCGCGTCCGTATCCGCGGACGTGCAGTAGCCGCCGAGCGCGAGCACGCCGCTGCACGCGACCGGGTCCGGCATCTCGCGGAAGGGATCGGCGAAGACGATCTGCGAGATCCCGTCGCAGCTGAGCGGCGCGGGCACGGTCGTCCCCTGGCGCTCGAGGACGATGCTCGCGCCGCTCACGTTCGTCCACGCGGCGAGCGCGGCGTCGATGGCCGCGAGCGAGGCGCCCTCGCCCAGGGCGGCGTCGTGGCCGGCGGTCTGGTAGACGACCGGCTGGCCGCTGTCCGCCTCGAACCAGCGGCCCGGGGGGTCCTCCAAGAGGGTGAACTCGGCGACCGGAGCGCGCTCGCGGCCGGGGTCGAGGAGCTCGGGCGGGGTGGCGAGGAGCGGAGCGGCAGCGCCGCCCCCCTGCGCGACGGCGCGCGCGAGCGTGCGCCGCAGGCGCGCGAGCGCCACGCGCCGGAGCGGGCGGTCGCCGACGACGAGGCCGTCGACGCGCCGCTCGGCGAGCGCGGCGCCGGTACGCGGGTGCCGCCCCAGCACGAACTGCCCCATGCCGAGGGCCGTCGTGTGGGCCGTCCCGTCCGCGGCGGCGGAGAGGAAGAGGAGCTGCCGCTCGCCCGTCCGGAAGCGCGGTGCGCCCGCGATCCAGAGCGTGCGGCCGCCGATGCGGCCACCCGGCTCCTTGAGGGCGAGGCGCCGCTCGACGTGGCCCTTCACGGTCTCTTCGACGTCGAGCGTGACCAGCGTGCTGATCGTCCCGTCGGCGCCGGCGACCGTCTCGATCTGCGCGATCGTGCCGATCACGATCGCGTCCGCGGCCCGGACCAGCGTGCGCTCGCTCACGCCGACGAACGTGGTGGCCCGCGCCGGCCCCGCCAACATGACGAGCACTATCAGGGCGGCGAGCGGTCTTCCTGCAACGGCGGGCATACGGGCGCCCGCGGAAGGCGAGCGCTGTGCCGCTCAGCAACCCGGGTGCCAGGCGCCGCACGAGCCGGCGAGGCACGGGATTCGGGGCCTTCGAGCGGCGATCGCAGGCCGCGACCGCGCGTCGTGCGCGTCGCTGTCCGCCGGCGGCAATTAAGTGCCGCTACCCGGCGGCTTCCGAGGAACCGTGGCGGCTACAGACCCCTGGGGACGGCCGCCGCGAGGAGCGGCGCGACGCTCGGCGCCCGCGGGAAGTCCGCGAGCGCGGCCTCGAGCCGCCCGAGCGCCGCCGCTGGCAGCGCGCGGGACGCGAGCGTCCGGAACTTCCGCTCGAGCTCGGCCGCGGTCAGGAAGCGCTCGGGGTCGCCGCGCGGATGCTCGACGCGCGCCTCGAGCGGCGGCCGGCCGCGGAGCGTGATCCGGACCCAGCAGGGCCAGGCGCGCGGGAAGACGGCGTCGAGCGCCGCGTCGGGCACGCCGACCACGCGCTCCATGAGCCCGCCGACGGCGGGGTCCGCGAGCAGCGGGGGCGCGAACTCCGCGGGCGAGGCCGCACCGCGCGCGAGCGCCACCGCGATGCCGAAGGGCAGGCTGAACTGCGCCTCCACCACCGAGGCCGCACGGCGCTTCGCCGCCGCCGGCTCGCACACGATCGGCATGCCGGCGGCGAGCATGCCGACCTCGACCCGCTCGACCTCCCCGGGCTCGATCGGGTGCGCGGCGCGGAGCGCCAGGACCGCGTCGATCGGTCCCTGCATGTAGCGGCAGCAGGCGTGCGGCTTGACGCTGGTCTGCATGAGCTCGTAGCGGTCGCGGCTGGCGAGCGGCGCGGTCGTGGCGCCATCCGAGTAGGCATGGAGGAATCCGAAGCGGCCCTCGAGGATGGTGGCCGGTCCCGAGAAGCCCGCCTGCGCCAGCGCCGCGGCGTGCAGGCCCGCGCACGCCGCCCAGCCGGTCTGGAAGCGCTTGGTCCACGAGCCGTCGGCGAGGAACTCCATCGAGCCGGCGGCCTGGCTGCCGGCGATGCCGAGCGCGGCGGTGATCGCCGCCGCGTCGAGCCCGAGCACGGCCCCCGCGGCGGCGGCGGCGCCGAACGCGCCGCAGGTGGCGGTCAGGTGGAAACCGCGCCGGTAGTGTGCCGCCGGGCCGAGCGCCATCGCGAGGCGGGCGGCGACGTCGTAGCCCGCCACCGCGGCCCGCAGCACCCGCTCGCCGCTCGCGCCGCCCAGCTCGGCCGCGGCGAGCGCCGCGGGGAAGACGGTCGCGCCCAGGTGGATGGATCCGCCCTGGTGCGTGTCGTCCATCTCGAGGGCATGCGCCGCCGCGCCGTTGGCGAGCGCGGCGTGCGGCGCGGGGAGATGCTCGGCGGCGCCGAGCACGGTCGCCGTGCCGCGGAGCCCGAGCGCCGCGAGCCCGCGGCGCAGGACGACGCTCGACTCCTCGCGCGCGCCGCCGAGCGCGACTCCGAGGTGGTCGCGCAGCAGGTCGAGCGCGCGCGCGAGGACGTCCGGGGGCAGCGCTCCGTCGCGCATCTCGACGACCTCGTGTCCGACCTGCTCGGCGAGTGTCACGGCGGCGTCTCCCGCGCGGCGGCCACGTGACGCTGCCAGGCGGCGAAACGCTCCTCGCGCTCCGCCGGGGCCAGGCTCGGAGCGAAGAGCCGCTCGCGCCGCCAGCACGCGCGAAGCTCGTCCGTCCCCGTCCACACGCCCGTGGCGAGTCCCGCCAGGTAGGCGGCGCCGAGCGCGCCTGCCTCGAGAACGGCGGGGCGCTCGACGGGGAGGCCGAGGGCGTCGGCCTGGAGCTGGAGGAGGATGTCGTTCTTCGCCGCGCCCCCGTCGGCGCGCAGCGTGGCCGGGGGCGGGTGGGCGACGTCGGCGCGCAGCGCGTCGTACACCTCCCGGCAGCGCCAGGCGATGCCCTCGAGCACGGCGCGCGCGAGGTGAGCCCGCGTCGTCGCGCGCGAGAGCCCGCCCACCACGGCGCGCGCACTCGCGTCCATGTACGGCGTGCCGAGCCCCTGGAAGGCGGGCACCGCCCACACCCCGCCACTGTCCGCGACGCTCGCGGCGAGCGCCGCGCTCTCCGCCGGATCGCGGATGATGCCGAGGCCGTCGCGCAGCCAGGTGATCGCGGCGCCGGCCGTGATGGCGGTGCCCTCGAGGCAGAAGGTGGGCAGGCCGCCCTGTTGCCAGAGCACGAGCGGGTAGGCGCCGCGCGTCGACCAGAGCGGCTCGGCGCCGGCATTCAGATCGAGCATCGCGGCGGTGCCGCAGGTGATCTTCACCTCGCCCGGGGCGAGGCGGAGCTGCCCCATCATCGCCGCCTGCTGGTCGCCGACCAGCGCCGCGAGCGGGATCGGCGGCAGGCCGGGCGTGTCGAGCCGTCCCAGCACCGCGCTCGAGTCGACGATCGCGGGCAGCGCCGGCGCCGGGACGCGGAGCGCCTCGAGGATCGGCGCGCTCCAGCCGAGCGTGAGGAGGTCGTAGAAGCCGCTGCACGACGCGTTGGACGCGTCGGTGGCGAAGACGCGCCCGGCGGTGAGGCGCCAGGCGAGCCACGCGTCCACGGTGCCGCAGCGGAGCCGCCCGCTGCGCACGCCGGCACGATCCGGGTCGACGCGATCGAGGATCCACTCGATCTTGGTCGCCGCGGCGAGCGGGCTCACGAACACTCCGTCGGCCATGAGCGCCCGGCAGCGCGCGGCGGTGCGGCCGTCCTGCCAGGATAGCGCCGGCGCGACCGCGCGCCCCGTCGCCGCCTCCCATACGAGCGCCGTGCCGCGCTGGGTGGCGATGCCGAGCCCGCACACTCGCTCCGCGGGTGCCGGGGCGACGACGGCGCCGAGGACCGCGAGCGTGGCGCGCCAGAGCGCTTCGGGCTCGTGCTCGACACGGCCTGGCGCCGGGCAGGCCGGCAGCACCTCGCGGTAGGCCTCGGCCCGGGGCGTGCCCGTCGCATCGACGAGGACCGCCCGCACCCCGCTCGTGCCCTCGTCGAGCGCCACCACGAGCGCTGGCGCGGCCTCTTGACGCATCGGCACCGGTTCTATTGCAATGACCCCCCGCCGGCAAAGCCGCCGGCAAGGAGAGAGTCGCCATGCTGGTCAAGATGCGACGCGACGCGACCCGCGACGAGGTCGCGGCCGTCGAGGACAAGCTCCACGGCCTCGGCTTCAAGACCGGCAAGATGGTCGGGGAGGAGATCACGCTGGTCGGGGTGTACGGCGACATCTCGACGCTCCCCGTGGGGGAGATCGAGGAGCTCCCCGGCGTCGAGCAGCTGATCCCCATCTCGCGCGCCTACAAGCGCGCGGCGCAGAAGGGTGCGCCCGACCGCCCGATCTACCAGACGGTCAGGATCGGTGACGTGGTGTGCGGGGGCGACGAGCTGGTCTTCATCTCGGGCCCGTGCTCGGTCGAGAGCGAGGCGCAGATCACGGAGGCCGCCCGCCTGGTGAAGGAGGCGGGCGGGAACGCGCTGCGCGGCGGCGTGGTCAAGTACCGCTCGAGCCCGTACAGCGGCTGGGAGGGGCTCGGCGCCTCGGACGCCGAGTCGCTGAAGCGCGGGCTCCGTCTCATCGTCAAGGCCGGGCGCGAGTTCGGGCTCCCGACCGTGGTCGAGATCCTCGACCCGGCCGACGTGCCCGTCTACGAGGACGCGGGCGTCGACTGCATCCAGATCGGTGAGCCGAACAGCAAGAACCAGGCGCTGCTGAACCGTCTGCGCACGACGCCGCTGCCGGTCATCCACAAGCGCGGCAACTCGCTGGACACGGAGGCCTACCTCCTCTGGGTCGAGCGCATCATGACCGGCGGCAAGGAGAACGTGATCCTCTGCGAGCGCGGTATCACGAGCGCCAACCGCTACACGCGGAACACCCTCGACTGCGGTTCGATCGCCGCCTTCCGCTACCAGCTCTCGGGCCTCCCGGTCGCCGTCGATGCCTCGCACGGGACCGGCATTCGTGACCTCGTCCACCCCGCGACGCTCGCCGGCATCATGGCGGGCGCCGCGGTCGTCCTGGTCGAAGCGCACCCGAACCCGCTCATCGCCAAGTCCGACGGCTTCCAGGGCCTCTTCCCGGAGCAGCTCCGCGCCCTCGTGCGCGCGGCGCGCGAGACGTGGCGGCTCCGGCGCGAGCTCGACCGCAGCTACCTCGCGTCGGCGGCCGTCGAGAAGGGCTACCTGGCGCGCATGGAAGCGGACAAGCGGCGGTTGTTTCTTGGGGCGGGGCCGCCTCATGGAAAATCGCCCGGTTAGCTCGCCCGCCCCGCCGTTTTTGTTGCCGCAGGTCGTGGTCGGGCGTTGGATCGACTCCTACTCGCCGCATCACGCTTCCCCACCACGCACTTGATCCGGGTCGCGTGCTGTCAGAGGGGGTGGCTGCCGGGCTTGTGTTTGGCAGCCCAGCGGCGGAGCCAGTTGACGTCCCGCGCGTACAGGTCCTTGCCCCTGGTGTAGCGCCTCGCCTCCGCCAGCGCCTCGTCGATCGACCAGCCATCGATGGCGTATCGCGCCAGGGCAGCCATGAGCCCCGTGCGGTATCTCCCTTCCTTGCAGTGGATGTGGACGGGCCAGTGCTGCGGGTCTTGGACGAAGGCGAGGAACGTCTCCGCCTCGGCGTCCGTGGGGGGCTCCTTTTCCTCGAACGGCAGCGACAGGTAGTGCTCGAACCTGGCCCGTTCGGACGCCTCCTTGTCCTCCGGGAGGAAGTGGAAGTTGACGACGGACCGGACGCCATGAGTGCGGAGCCAGGTCCATCCGGCCTCATCCCTGGGCTCACCGGAGCGCGTGAGCCTCTCCTTCCAGATCACCCCGTAGCTCGGAATGGACGGAGGCGCCTCCCCTCGGGGAGCACCCGTCACGACTCTTCGCGCGAGCCCTTCTCCTCCGCGCCCGCCGCGCTCGATCTTCGTCTGCGGCGTCAGCATCACGGTCACCCCGAGCACCGCAAAGCTCGTGCTCCCGGAATCCACCTGCTGGACCGGTCCTTCGAGCGTGACGTCCCGCGCCTTCTCGGGCTTCTCGGGCCTGATCCTGAGCTTCGAGGCGACGAGCGTCGCGTCGCCGCGGAACGTCCCCCTCGCGGAGACCCGCCGGCCGGGCCGTATCGCCGAGAACGGGAGGCACTCCTGGCTCTCCCCCCGGAGCACCGTCGCGTCCGATGCGACGATCTTGATGCCGAGCGCCGTCAGCGTCTTTGCCTCCGGGTCCACGGTCTCGATGACCGCCTTCAGACCGTCCTCGCCCTCGGCGCCCGCCACGATTTCGACCCCCTCCGCCACGACCGTCCTGGGTCTCGTCATCGTGGCCTCCAGCCTGACCCGGACGCCGGCGTGGATATCCCGTGGCACGGCGGCGGGCGTCGGCGGCGCGGCCGCCAGCGGCGCGGCCACCAGCGCGCCCACCAGAGCCGCGATGCATGCGTTCGCCTTCAGAGTGCGGCTTCGCGGCCGGCGCTGCGCGCCGCCATGGCGGCGGAGAGGCGGCGGACGACCTCCCCCACCCCGCCTGCATCTTCGTAGTGAGGGCAGTAGCAGGAGTCCCCTCCATCTCGCGCTCGGAGAGCGCGAGGGTCCGCTGCGAGGCCCGTAGCATGCAGGAACGGTGCCCGCCAGCCGCCTAGAGAACTCGGGGGCTCGCGGCGCCTGCCGGTGACGGTCTGTCTCGACAATGAGGCGGGAGGTCACAATGTGGCGATTCGCCTCACCACCTGCCGCCTTGCGGCCCGGGCTCGCTTTGGCAGGCCGATCACCTGCCGGCGCTCCTGCTCTCGTTGCACCGAGGCGGGTCCCCCGTCACTCCGGGATGACCCGGGTGACGAGTTGCGCGAGTGAGCTCGAGGGGAGAAACTCGCCTCTGGTAGCCACGAGGACCCACCTGAGTTCGGAGCCGACCGGACAGAGTCCGTGCGTCTCGGCAAAGCCGCGCTCCTTTCCCTTCTGTGCGCCGTATCGGTTGCGGTCGAAGCCTCGCCCGGCGCGGCCCGAGGAGATTCGAACGACCAAAAGTGCCGGCGAGCTTGCGTCAGGGAGAGGGCAAGCTGCGCTGCGCAGGTTCAGGATGAGCGATTCGGCGCGAGAGGCGCCTGCCGACGGACGGCTCGCCAAGGTCTGAAGAGCTGCGGGAGGAGCCGCCGTTGTCGCAAGGGGGCCCGCCGCCAGAAGCGTCTCTGCATCGAGGCTGCGGATCGAGCGTCCCGGGACGGCAGGCTGCGCTGTGAGGATGGCGCCCGCTCCTGCCGCACGTGCTGTGAGGAGGGGAAGTCGGCTCTGGACTGTCTGGCCCCCCCGACCACGACGACCTCGACCACGAGCACGACGACGACCACCCGGACGCCCACCACGACCAGCACGTCCCCCACGACCAGCACCAGCACCACGACCACGACCCTCGCCCCGCCGGGCGGCTTCTTCCCGCGCGGCATGTACGAGACTACCCACGGCGTGCACGACGCGCTCTTCCAGTCGCTCGGCTTCAACGCCGTCAACTCGGTGGCGAGCAAGAGCGCGCTCGACAGCGTGGCCGCGCTCGGGATGCAGGCGATGGTCTGGGTGGGCGACTACGACGGGGACACCTGCGCGTTCACGAGCTCCGACTCGGCGATCGCGGCCGCGGTCGACGCCATCAAGGGACCTCCGGCGGTCCTCGGCTACTACGTGGCCGACGAGCCGGAGCAGGCGCACCAGAACTGCCCCGACCTGACGCAGCAACTCAAGGCGCGCTCGGACCTTATCAGGCTGCACGATCCGGCCAAGCCGACCTACATCGTCGTCTCGAACTCGGCCTACGTGCCCGGCGGCACGATCGAGTGGTATCCGTACCACTACTTCGTCGGGACGGCGGACATCATCGGCCTGGACATCTATCCCTGCCGTCAACCGGCGAGCTCGCCCTGTGACTTCGCCGACATCGACCGGGCCATCGCCGCGGCCAGCAGCCAGGGTGTCCCGCACTACTATGCCGTCATTCAGGACTTCGAAGACTCCACCTGGCGCCGTCCGAGCCCCGACGAGCTGAAGACCGAGTTCGATCACTGGGCGAGCTCTCGCATGGAGGGCTCCTTCATCTTCAGTTGGGACTGGCAGGGGAACTCGCTCGATGGCAACACGGCCCACTACGACGTCTTCAAATTCGAGAACGCGCGGGTCTTCGGCAGCACGGATGGGGCAGGGTCCCCACGAAGGGCGGAATGACCGAACCCGCACCCATCGGACCCTGGCGCCCCACTCCCCGGTCTCTCCGGCCCGTCGCTCGAAAGCGTCAGCTGGCCGCGAACCGCGCGGGGGCGAGCGCCCGCGCGTCGAACCGCTCGGTCTTCCCGTCCACGATCAGGTCGGCGGCGATCGGCCCGAGCGCGCCGCTCGTCTCGATGCCGGCGCCACCCTGGCCCGCGAGCCAGAAGAAGCCGCGCACGCGCGGGTCCTCGCCCACCACGGGGATGCGGTCGGGGGCGAAGGTGCGCAGCCCCGACCACTTGCGGCGCAGCGTCTGGGGCACGAGCGACGGCGCGAGCCCGGCCAGCCGCGCGAGGCCCCGCGCGATCACCTCGTCGTCGGGCCGCGCGTCACACGGCTCCATCGGGTCCTCGTCCATCGGGCTCAGCAGCAGGCCGCCCGACTCGGGCGCGAAGTAGAGGCGGTCGTCGTCGCTGTGCACCATCGGCCAGCCGCGCACGTCGACCGGCGCGGCGAAGGTCACGATCGTACGCCGGTGGGGCACGATCGGGATGGGCGCCGCGCCGGCGAGAGCGGCGAGCTTCCCTGCCCAGGCGCCGGCGGCGCTCACCACCCAGCGCGCGTGGATCTCGCCCCCCGCCGTCACCACACCGACGCATCGCCCCGCCTCGACCCGCACGGCGCACACCTCGACGCCGAAGCGCTGCTCGGCGCCGCGCCGCTTCGCGTGGCCGAGGTAGCCCCAGAGGAGTGCGTGCACGTCGATGTGGCCGTCGTCGGGAAGGAGTGCCGCGCCCGCGAAGCGGTCGGCGAGGAGGGCGGGCACGCGCGCGATCGCCTCGGCGGGCGAGAGAAGCATGAGCCGTGTTCCCAGCTGCTCGATCGCCGGCGCCGCTGCGCGGATCGCGTCCCACGTCTTCTCCTTGAAGAGGACCATGACCCCCGAGCGCACGAGGAGCGGGGTCTCCGCGAAGCCGGCGGGCGGCTGGCGAAGGAAATGGCCGCCCATGACCTTGAGGGCGTGGAGGGTCGTGATCGGATCCAGCTCCGCCAGCGTCGCCGCACTGCGCCCCGTGGCGTGGTAGCCGGCCTGCGGCTCGCGCTCGAGGAGGAGGACGTCGGTCACGCCCCGCTCGGCGAGGAAGTAGGCCAGCGAGGCGCCGGCGATGCCGCCGCCGACGATGATCACCTCGAAGCGGCGGCCGGCGGTCACGTTCGCCTGCTCACCACCCCTCATCCGGGTCGGGCCACGGGACTCGACGCCATCGACGCCACGATACCAGGGCGCGGGCGGGACGTGAAACCCGGGGCGCCTACACGTGCGTGAGCAGCACCCCCGGGTTCATGATCCCGCTCGGATCGAGGGCGCGCTTGAGCGCGCGCAGGAGCGGGTACGCGCTCCCGAGCTCCCGCTCCAGCCACGGCGCGCGCAGCCGTCCGATGCCGTGGTGGTGCGAGATCGTGCCGCCCGCGGCGACCGTGGCGCCGAGCGCGCGCCCCCACGCCTCCAGGTAGGCCGCCTCGGCGTCCGCGAACGGCTCCGGCTTCATGACGAAGGTGAAGTAGATGTTCGTCCCCTGCGGGTAGCCGTGCGAGCTGTGCCCGCTCGCGACGATGACGCCCCGCGCGCCGGCGAGCGCCGCGACCACGGTCTCGTAGACGGTCCCGATCCGGTCCCAGGTCGCCGCCACCTCGATCGTGTCGGCCAGCATCTCACGGTCCAGGAAGAAGTCCCACGAAGGCACCTTGTTCCGCGCCTCGAGCCAGTGCGCCACCGGCCCGGTCCCGACCGCCTTGCCGCCGGCCGTCGCCGCCTCGCTGGCGCACGCCCCGCTCTCGGCCTGGACGAGCGCGCCGGGGCCCTCCGAGACCACGAGGAGCAGGCAAGTGTCCGCCGGCGCCCAGGCGGAGAACTGGCGCTCCGTCTCCATCTGGTCGTAGGCGCGCAGCACGGCCGGCCGCCACCCGACGCGGAGCACGCGGCGCACGGTGTCGAGCGCGGCCCCCATGCTCGGGAAGGCGAAGCTCGCGAGCGCACGGACCTCGGGCAGCGGGTGCACGCGCAGCGCGACCTCGGTGACCACGCCGAGCGCTCCCTCGCTGCCGAGGAAGAGCTCGCGCAGGTTCGGGCCGACCGACGCGCGCGGCACCACGGGCTCCGTGCGCACCACCTCGCCGGTCGGTAGCACCGCCTCGAGGCCGAGGCAGAGATCCTCGATGTTGCCGTAGCGGGTGGAGAACTGCCCCGCGGCCCGCGTCGCGACCCAGCCGCCCACCGTCGAGCGGTCGATCGACTGCGGGTAGTGCCCGCTGGTGTAACCGCGCGCGCCGATGGCTGCCTCGTACGCGCCGCCCAGCATCCCGGCCTCGGCGCGGGCGTAGAGTGCGGGCTCGTTCAGCTCGAGGAGGCGGCTCATGGCGGTCAGGTCGACGACGAGCGATCCCGCCGGCGGTGTCGCGCCGCCGACCACGCCGGAGCCCGCACCGTAGGGGACGACGGGGACGCCGTGGCGCTTCGCCAGGCGGATGGCGCTCGCCACCTCGGCCGTGCTCCGCGGCTTCACCACGCAGGCGGGCCCGCCGGCCAGGCGGCCCTGGCGCGCGCGCAGGTGCGCCAGGATCCAGTAGTCGGTGCGGTGCGCGGCGAGCGTCGCCGCGTCCTCGGCCACGCGATCGCGCCCCAGCTCGCGGGCGAGGGCCTCGCCGATCTCGCTCATGCGAACCCCCTCGAGCTCGCCGCCAGGGCGCGGTAGCCCTCGAGCTCCGCCGCCGTGCGCGCCCGGTCCCAGCCGAGGCGCGCGGCAGCCATGTCCGCGACCGCCGCGGCGCACGCGAGCCCCTGCCCGGGATCGAAGAGGAGGAGGCGCGTGCGCCGCTCGAGGAGGTCCTCGAGCGTCAGCGCCATCTCCTCGTCGAGGGCGTGGGCGACCTCCGCGCGCAGGATGCCGCCGGGCAGCACCTCGCCGGCCGCCGGCTCGGCCCGGCCGCGGGCGACGATGCGCTCGGCGCCCGCGCCGTAGAGCGCGACCAGGCGCTCCGCCCCGCCCGGCGCGAGCTGCGGGAGCCCCGCGCGCACCCGATCGACCAGGTGCGGCAGCTCCTCCGGAGCGAGCGCGCCGGCCGGCAGCGGCACGCTCGCGGTGCGGCAGGCGCCGGCCGCCCGTCCGAGGCGCTCGACGACCAGGTCGACGACCCGCTCCGCCATGCGGCGGTGGGTGGTGAGCTTGCCGCCGGCGATCGAGACCAGGCCGGTGTCGCTCACCATGATCTCGTCTTTTCGCGATATCTCCCATGCGCGCTTGCCCTCCTCGTGGAGCAGCGGCCGGAGCCCGGCCCACGCCCCCACCACGTCCGTGCGCGCGAGCGGGGGCCCGGCGAAGGTGCGGTTGGCGGCCTCGAGCAGGTAGTCCGCGTCCTCGCCCGTCACCGCGGGATGGTCGGTGGGCGGGCCGTGGTCGGTGTCGGTCGTGCCGAGGTAGGTGACGCCTTCGCGCGGCACGGCGAAGACCGCGCGGCGGTCGCGGGCCTGCATGACGACGATGTGGCGCACCGGGAGCCGCCCGTGCGGCACGACCAGATGGATGCCCTTGGTGAGGTGGAGCCTCGGCCCCGCGAGCGCGCCCGCGCGCCGCCGCACCTCGTCCACCCACGGGCCGGCGGCGTTCACGACGATCCGGCTGCGCGCACGAGTGCTCCGGCCCGTGAGCGTGTCGCGCAGGGCGACCTCGCCGTCCGCGATCCCGGTCGCCTCGACGTGGTTCACGCAGCGCGCGCCCGCGACGTGCGCGCCGAGCACGGTCTCGAGCACGAGGCGCGCGTCACAGGTCTGGTACTCGAGGAAGGTGGCGGCGCCGTGGAGGCGCGTGCCGTCGAGCGTCGGCTCCCGCTCGAGGACCTCCTCGCGGCTCCACATCGCGTGCCGCTCTTCGGGCGCGACGGTGGCGATGTGCTCGAAGGTCCAGAGACCGAGGCCGAGCTTCGCGTGCCCCGCGCGGCCGTAGGTCGGCATGAGCAGGCGGACGGGGAGCGCCAGGTGGGGCGCCAGGCGGCGCAGCACGCTGCGCTCCCTCGCCGCCTCGCGCACCAGGCCGAGGTCGCCCTGCTCGAGGTAGCGCACGCCGCCGTGGATGAGCTTCGAGCTCCGGCTCGAGGTGCCGGCGGCCCAGTCGAGGCGCTCGACGAGCGCCACCCGGAGACCGCGCAGCGCCGCGTCACGCGCCACGCCGGCGCCCGTGATGCCGCCGCCGATGACCAGGAGATCGAGCGCCGTGCCGGGGAGGGCGGCGAGCATCGCCTCGCGCGTCTCGGCGGAGAACGGCGAGGCCATCGCGGCGCGATCAGCGGGCCGCGCGCAGCTCGGCGAGCGTCGCCTGTGCCTCGGCGATCTTGTCGGCGCGGCCCTGCTCGCGCGCGATCTGGAGCGCGCGGGTGGCGAAGGCGAGCGCCTCGTCGCGGTCGCCCCGCGCCTCGCACACGTTGGCGAGCGCGAGACGCGAGCTGACCGCGCTCGGGTCGCGCAGGATCACCTGGCGGAGCATCGCCTCGCCCCTCACGGCGTCGCCACCGAGCAGGCGCGGGAGGCGGACGAGGAGCGTGCCCTTGGCGGCCATCGCATCGACGTGATTCGGATCGAGCTCGAGCGTGCGGTTGACCTCCGCCATCAGGCGGCGGAGCTGGAAGACCTGGGAGAGGGTCTCGCCGTCGAGGCGCATGAGCTCGCCCAGGTTGCAGAAGAGGGCGAAGTGCGCGTCGGCGCTCGTGTCGTTGAGCGCGACGGCGCGCTCGGCGAGCGCCTGGCCGCGGTCGAAGTGATCCTTCCGCACCTGCCGATCGGTCGCGCGGCGGCCGGTCTCGCACTCGGCGCGCGCGCGGGCGGCGAGGCCCGCGACCGGATCGTCCCAGGCGCGGGCCGGGGTCGCCAGGCTCCAGCAGGCGAGTGCCATGAGGACCTGACTGGCGCGGAAAGAGCGCATGAAAGCAGGGACCATGCCCATTGGGCCGCCCGAAGTCAACTCTTCGCGGCCGTTGGGAGCGCCTCCGTCCTGCGACGCAATCGTACCGCCGGGTGTGCGTTTTTGACCATCCGGCCGCCTTCGGGCCGGGAGGAGGATCGCCTCCACCCGGCACAGGCGTTGCAAAAGGCGCGCGATGGCGATCTTCCCCCGCAAGCCTCGCCGCCCCGGGGGGCGGAACGCGGTGCCGGAGACGTCGGCCCCGCCCGCGGCTCGGCCGCCCGCGGTGGGGGAGGCGCTGCGCGAGCGGCTGCGTGAGATCGCCGCCGACGCCGCGGCGCCCGAGGATGCGCTCGAGCCCGCGCTGCGCGCCATCCTCGAGGCGAGCCGGGCGCAGGCCGGCGCCCTCTGCCTCTTCGACCAGCGGCAGGGGCTCCTCCGTCTGGTCGCAGAGGTCGGCCTTTCCGAGGAGGGCTGCCGCCGCCTGCGCAACGCGCGCCGCACCGACCCGACGGCGTGGGACATGCCGCTCAACGGGCTCTTGAACCGCCGCGCCTACCTGATCGAGAGCGTGGCGCGGAACCGCTACGTCCCGCGCCTGGTCGAGCATGCGGCGGCGGTGCGCACCATCGCGTGTATCCCGCTGCACGCCGGACCGACGCCGGTCGGCAGCCTCGTGCTGATCGCTCTCGCGCCGCGCTCGTTCGCGGAGCGCGACGTGCGCACGCTCGAGCGCCCGCTCGGCGAGCTGGCGGCGATGATCGAGGCGGTGCGGCGCCGGGGCGGCGTCGAGCCGGTCGGCGCGCCGCGGGCGCCGGTCGCCGCTCCGGTCCCCAAGCCGGCTGCCGAGGTGACGGCGCTCGTGGCCGACCGCGAGCAGCTGCGCGGCGAGGTGGCGGCGCGGAGCGCCGAGCGCGCCGTGCTCGCCGCCGAGCTCGCGGCGCGCAGCGGTGATACCGATCGCCTGCGCGCGGCCCTCGAGCTCGCCGCGGCCGACCGGACGCGGCTGGCCGCTGATTTCGAGCAGGCGAAGCGGGACGCGGAGCGCGCCGAGACGCTCGCCGCCGCGCTGGCGGGCGCCGAGCGCGAGCGGGCGCGGCTGGCCGCGGCGCTCGAGACCGCGGCGGCCGAGCGCGCCGCGCGGGCGCGCGCCGAGGCGGCGCTCGAGGCGGCGCGTGCCTCGGCCGAGCGTGCGACGGCGAGCGCGATCGCCGACCTCGAGGGGGTGCGCCGGGCGGCCGCGGCGAACGAGGCGACGGCGGCGGCGCGCGCCGCGGAGCGGGCGGCCGAGGTCGAGCGCCTGCGCACGCGGGCGGAGGAGGCCGAGGAGGCCGTGGCTGGCGCCCGCGCCCAGCTCCGCGAGCGGGAGCAGGGACACGCGGCGCTCGCGAGCGAGCTCCGCGCGGCGGCGGCGCGCGAGCAGCGCCTGCGCGAGGAGCTCGAGACGGCGGGCGGGCGCGAGCGGTTGCAGGGCGAGGAGGCCGTGCACGAGGCGCGCGAGCGTGCGCGGAGGGCGGAGGACGCGCTGGCGGCGGCGACGGCCGAGGTCGAGATGCTGGGCGGGGCGCTCGGCTCGGCGCGCGCGATCACGGGCGCGCTCGAGGACGAGGCGGCGCGCGCGAACGCGGAGATCGAGCGCCTGGTGGCGGCCGGACGGGCCGCGAGCGCCGAGCAGGACCGGCTCGAGATCGCCCTCGGCGAGGGACGGGCGCGCGAGCTGGCGGCCACCGCGCGCCTGGGCGAGTTGACGCGCGAGGCGGAGCGCTTGCGCGAGGAGGCGGGGCGGACGACCAGCGCGGGCCGCGAGCGGGACGCCGACATGGCCACGCTCGCCGCACGCCTCGAGTCGCTCGCCGCCGAGCGCGACCGCCTGCGCGAGTCGCTGTCGGCGACGGAGGCGGAGCGCGATCGTCTGGCCGCCGACGCGGCCGCGGCCTCGGGCGCCGACGCCCACCTGCGCGAGGCGCTCGCCCGCGAGCGGGAGGAGCGGGCGCAGCTCACGAGCGCGCTCGGCTCGGCACAGGCGGCGCTCGGCGAGCTCGAGGCCAGCCTCGCGCGGCGCGCCACGGAGGTGAAGGCCCAGGCGGCCGAGCTCGAGCGGCTGCGCGCAGAGGGGGATCGGCTGAAGGCCCCGCCCGCCGCGGCGCCGCCCCCGGCCCCACTTCCGCCCGCAAGCGAGCCGGTGCGGGTGGTGACGGTGACGGCGCCGGCCGCGGCGCGGCCGCGCGTGCGCGAGATGGAGACCGGACGGCGGCCGATCCTCGTGGTCGACGTCGCGGACAGCTGGAGAGAGAGGGCCCTCGACGAGCATCACGTGGAGGTGATGCCGCCGGCGGACGACCTGGCCGAGCAGCTCGCGGAGCTCTCGCCGGCGCGGATCGTCGTGAACCTGCTCGCGCCCGGTGCGCTCGGCGCGGTCGCCGCGGCGCGCGCGGCGGGTTACGGGGCGCGCTTCTGGGGCTGTCTGGCGGATCCCGGCGCCGACCGCGCGCTCATGCTCGGCATGATCGAGGCGGTCGGGAGCCCGATCGATCCCGACGAGGTGGTGGCGACGCTCGCGCGCTACGCCGTGCGCGGCACGCGGGTGGTCACGGCGGGCGCCGAGGTGGATGCGCTCATGAGCCTCCGTCAGGCGCTCGCGCGCGGGGGCCTCTCGGTGTCGATGGCCTGGGACGCGAAGCAGGCTGGCGACCTCCTCCAGGTGGTGCGACCGGAGGTGGTGGTGGTGGATCTGGCCCTGCCCCGCCGCGACGGCTACGGGATCGTGGCGCGGCTCGCCGCGCTCGACCCGCCGCCGAGCGTGATCCTCGTGCCCGGCCCCGACGACGCCGCGGCCGCCTTCGCTGCCGCGCTCGCCGACCCCGTGCACGCCGGGGGCGCGTTGCGGCTCGGGCAGCTGCTCGCGGCCGTGCTCACGCGCAGCGAGGCGCCGCCCGTCGAGCGCCGGCACAAGATCCGCGTCGTCGGCCGCAAGTAGGCGCGAAGTTTGACACTCCCGGCACGGAAGCCGTAGCCTTCGTGCGATGCTCCGGCCGCTTCCCGGCTCCGAGCCAGCGCGGGTGCTCGGGCTCCTCGACGCCTTCCAGGCGGCCGAGTGGGCGGGCGCCGAGGCGATCGGGCGCTGGATCGTCGCCTGCGCGGACGTGCGCCTCCGCGGCGGGCTGCGTGTCATCCGCGCGCGGGATCGGCGGCACGCCGCCCTCGCCGAGGCGCGCCTGCGCTCGCTCGGCGGCGTTCCCGGCGCGCGGCCGAGTCGCGATCTGGCCGCGCTGTGCGGCGTGGTCGCCGATCCGGGCGTCTCCGACCGCTCGAAGCTGGCCCTCCTCCTCGGACGCCTGCCTGCGGGCGAGGACGCCCGACTCGGTGAGCTGGTGCGCGGGGCGCAGGGCGACGCCGAGACCCAGGCGCTCCTCGAAACGATCGTCGACGACGAGCGGGCGAGCCTCCGCTGGCTGAGGCGCATGCGCGACGCGCTCGAGCGGGAAGGGGCGTGAAGCCGTGAGCGCTCCCGAGCCCGAGCGCGAGTGGGTGATCCGCTTCCTCGACGACCTGCGGGCGGCCGAGGCGGCCTCGGCCGAGGTGCTGGCGGCGTGGATCGCCGTCTGCGCCCTCGACGGCCTCCGCGGCGGGCTGCGCGTCATCGCGGAGCGGGAGGCCGCCCACGCCGAGCTTCTGGCCGAGCGCCTGGGCGAGATGGGCGTTCGGCCGAGCGCGCAGCTCGCCGAGCCCGTGCGCGCCGCCGCCGTCGAGCGCTTCGGCTCGGCGCAGGTCTCCGACGAGCAGAAGCTCGCGCTCTTCCTCGCTCGCTACCCCGACGACGCAGCCGCGACCCGGCCGATAGCCGACGTGCTCGAGCGGCTCGACCAGGACCTCGAGACGCGCGAGATCCTCCGCCTCGTGGCCGAGGGCGAGACGGCGACCGTCGCCTGGCTGCGCGCGTATCACGCCGGCCTCGTCCGACCCGCGCTCGCGCCGCGCGGGTAGTGGCGGCGCGGCGCGCCCGCTACGCGCCGAGCCCCCGCAGCCAGCGCGCGGCCACCGCGACGATCTCCGTCCACACGTCGGCGTCCGTTCGTCCCGCGCGGCGCGGGACGCGGAAGGAGTGGTCGCCACCCTCGATGGTGTGGAGCGTCGCGCGCGGCAGCCGGGCGAGCACGGGGCGAAGCAGCTCCAGGTCGCAGAGGGTGTCGCGCGTGCCCTGCACGAACAGCATCGGGAGCGCCACGCCCGGGAGGTGGTCGGCGCGGAGCTGCTCCGGCCGCCCGGCAGGGTGCAGCGGATAGCCGAGGAAGAGGAGGCCGCGCGCGGGGGCGCCGGCGGCGGCGAGGTGGGAGGCGATCCGGCCGCCCAGTGACTTGCCCCCGATCGCGATCCAGGGCGGCCCGAGCGAGCGATCGGCGAGCACGGCGTCCACGACCGCACGGTAGCAGCGCTCGAGCACGGGGCGCGGGTCGGGCGCGCGCCGGCGGGCCTCCGTGTAGGGGAAGTTGAACTTGACCGCCACGAAGCCCTCGCGGGCGAGGCCGGTCTGCACGCTCGAGAGGAACGGGTTCGTCATGTCGCCGCCGGCGCCGTGCGCCAGGATCACGGCGGGCGTGCGGCCGCCGCGCCGGAAGCCCGGCGGCAGCGCGACCACCGCCGACACCGCCCCGCCCCCAGGGAGCGCGATCCGACGGCGGTGGCTGGCGAGCTTCATGGGGGAGCGCGGCGCGCCTCTATAGCACGCGGGCGCGGGGAACCTCGACTTGCCGCCCGGCTTGGGATAGCGACGGCGGCGATGGCGGCTCCGATCGTGGGGCTCACGGGCGGGATCGGCGCGGGCAAGAGCACCGTAGCGGCGATCCTGACCGAGCTCGGGGCGCGCGTCATCGACGCCGACCGGATCGGGCACGAGGTCTACCGTCCGGGCAGCGAGGGGTTCGCGCGCGTGGTCGAGGCCTTCGGCCCGGGCGTCGTCGGCGCGGACGGCGCGATCGATCGCCGCACGCTCGGCGCGCGCGTGTTCGCCGACCCGGCGGCCCGCGCGCGCCTGGGCGCGCTCGTGCACCCGCTCATCGCGGCCGAGGTCGGCCGCCGCATCGCCGCCGCGCGCGCCGAGGGGTTCGACGGGCCGCTCGTGGTCGAGGCGGCGGTCCTGCTCGAGGCCGGCTGGCGGCCGCTCGTCGATCGGGTGTGGGTGGTCTCCACCCGGCGCGAGCACGCGATCGCGCGCATCGTGGCCGCGCGCGGACTCACGCGCGAGGAGGTCGAGCGCCGCCTCGACGCGCAGTTGTCCGACGCCGAGCGGCGGCGGCAGGCCGACCTGGTGATCGAAAACGACGGTCCGCCCGCGGCCCTGCAGGCCGCGGTGGAGGACGCATGGCGCACGCTCGTCTCCTGACCCTCGGGCTCGTGCTGGCCACCGCGGGGAGCGCCCGCGCGGCGGGTCCGTGCGAAGAGGACCGGGGCCAGACGGGGCTCGCGCTCGCGGCGGCTGCGTCGAGCGGGCTCGCGGTCGCGGCGGTGGACGGCGAGTCGGCCGCGGCGGCGGCCGGCCTCCGGGTCGGCGACACGGTGGTGCAGGCGAACGGCGCGCTCGCGCCGAGCTGCGCCGAGTACGCACGCGTGGTGCGCGAGGCGCGCCGCGAGCACAAGGCCGTGCTGCTCCTCGTGCGCCGCGCCGCCGCCGAGGTCCCGCTCGCGCTCGGCCCGAGCACCTGGGAGCGCGCCCTCGCGGCGGCCGTCCCGCCGGCACCGGCCGAGGCGCCGAGCGTGCGCACGCTGGTCGCCACGCTGCCGCCCCCGCCGCTGCCCCCCGGGACGCACGTGAGCGTCGAGGAGGTGACGCGCGGACTCTCCGCGCTCGCCGGCGGCAGCCGCCTCGGCGCCTACCAGGAGGACGTCCTCCGGGTGCGCCGCCAGGTCGAGACCCTCGCTGGGCGCGAGGCGGCCCCCGCGGCGGTGCTGGGCGGGCTCCGCACCGTCCTCCGGTACTACGAGGGGGCGGCGGTCGCGTGGGCGAGCGAGGAGACCCAGCGCGAGCGCGAACGCCGTCCGCGCCACCTGCCCGCCGAGACCATGACGGCGCCCTTCTTTGCAGACTCGGAGGTGGCGGCGCTGATCGACGAGTTCCCGTTCCTGCGCGCCGCCGTGTTGCGCGATCCGGCGCCCGGGCTGGTGGGCGAGTCGGGCGGCGTCTGGCGCCCCCGCGAGGCCCGCACCCTCCTCTGGGAGGGCGGGCGCGAGGAGCTCGGCCGGCTGACCGGCTGGCTGGCGGCAGGGAATCCGTAGCGCGGGCGTGACACATGTGAC
>VBKJ01000136.1 GCA_005879795.1 Deltaproteobacteria bacterium | reverse complement strand
TCATCGAGGTGCTCGGCGGCCGGAGCGAGGCCTTCGATGCGCGCGTGCACGCGGCGCGCGCGCACGCGGGCCAGGAGGCGTCGGCCGCGCACCTGCGCGCGCTCCTCGCCGGGAGCCGCCGCCTGCGCGACGGCGCGGCGGGGCAAAGGAGCGGGAACGGCCGCCTGGTCCCGGTGCAGGATGCCTACACGCTCCGCTGCGTGCCGCAGGTGCTGGGCGCCGTGCGCGCCACGGTGGCCCACGTACGCGATGTCGTCGAGGTCGAGGTGTGCAGCGTGACCGACAACCCCACCTTCTTCCCCGAGGAGGACGCCGTCCTGCACGCCGGGAACTTCCACGGGCAGCCGGTCGCGCTCGCCGTCGATCACCTGAAGGTCGCGCTCGCCGAGGTGGCGCTGTTCTCCGAGCGGCGGCTCGCGCGCCTCCTCGATCCGACGACCAGCGGCGGCCTCCCGCCCTTCCTGATCCGCGACCAGGTCGGGGTGCGCAGCGGCCTCATGGGCCTCCAGTACTGCGCCAGCTCGACGGTCGCCGACGACGCCGTCCTCGCGCACCCGGCGAGCCTCGGCTCGGTGCCGACCAACGCCAACAACCAGGACGTGGTCGGCATGGGTACGGTGGCGGTGCGTCACGCGCGCCGGCTGCTCGACAACGCGCGCCGCGTGGTCGCCATCGAGCTGCTCGCCGTCGCGGAGGCCGTCGACCTGGTCGGCGCGGAGGACCTGGGCGCCGGCACGCACGCGGTCTACGGCCGGGTGCGCGAGCTGGTGCCGCCGCTGCTCGAGGACCGGCCGCTCGGCGCGGACGTCGAACGCCTGGCGGGGGCGCTCGGGCGCGTGGCGGGGTGATTTGCCCGTTCGGCAGTCCGCTTCGCGGGTCTCATGGCTCCGGGTTACCGGCCACGCAGGACACGCCGCAACCGTTCCTTCCCCGCCGCTCTCGCTTCCGCTATACGCCCGCCATGGTGCGGCCCCGGACGGTGGTCTTCGTCGAGCCGCCCTACGTGTGCTGGGACCGCCGCCGCGACCGGGTGCGCGAGGGCGAGGAGGAGATCCCGGGTATCGGCACGCTGACGCTCGCGGCGGTCGTGCGTGAGCACGGCCACCGCGTCCACATCGTCGACGGGAAGCGCACGGGGACGCCGGTCGAGCAGGTGGCGCGGCAGGTGGCGGCGCTGGTCCCCGACCACGTCGGCATCTCGGCCACCACCATCTCGATCCACAACGCGGCCCGCATCGCGGCGCGCCTGAAGGCGCTCGTGCCGGGCGTCGTCGTCACCGTCGGCGGCCCGCACGTGAGCGCCGTGCCCGAGCCGACGCTCGCCATGTTCCCGGGCTTCGACTACGGCGTGGTCGGTGAGGGCGAGCGCTCGTACCCGGAGCTGATCGCGGGCGGCGATCCGCGCGCCGTCGCGGGCCTCGTCTGGCGCGACGGCGAGCGTGTGCACGCGAACCCGCGCGCCGAGTATCTCGACGGCGAGGCCCTCGATCGCCTGCCCGAGCCGGCGTGGGACCTGGTGCCGGACTTCCCGCTCCGCTTCCAGCCGAACGTCTTCAACTACCGCGCCACGCCGGTGGCGAGCGTGGTGACGTCGCGCGGCTGCCCTTTCTCGTGCACCTTCTGCGACCGCTCGACCTCGGGCCGGCGCGGCCGCTTCCACGGCGTCGAGTACGTGGTCGCGATGTGCCGGCGCCTCGAGCGGCTCGGCGTGCGCCACATCCTCTTCTACGACGATCTCTTCACCGTGAGCCGGCGGCGGGTGACCGAGCTCTGCGAGCGGTTCCTCGCCGAGGGCTTCCGCTTCACCTGGAGCTGCAACAGCCACCCGAACCTGCTCGACGCAGAGCACCTCCGGCTCATGCGCCGCGCGGGGTGCTGGCAGATCGCGTACGGCATCGAGTCGGGCTCGCAGCGCGTGCTCGACGTCGTGAAGCACGAGGTGAAGATCCCGCGCCTGCGGGAGACCCTGTGGCAGACGCGCGCCGCGGGCATCCGCGTGAAGGGCCTCCTCATGATGGCGCACCCGACCGAGGACGAGGCGAGCCTCGCCGAGACGGTCGACTTCCTGCGCAGGGCGCCCCTCGACCTGGCGCAGGTGACGAAGTTCACGCCCTACCCGGGGACACCGTCCTACGTCACGGTCCGCCAGCACGGCGCCTTCGCCGAGGACTGGGAGCGCATGAACGCCATGAACTGGGTGTTCGTGCCGCACGGGCTCACGGCCGAGGTGCTGGAGCGCTACTTCCGGCGCGCCTACCGCGTCTTCTACACGCGTCCCGACGTGCTGTGGGGGCTCGCCCGGACGCTCGCCGGCGAGCCGCGCTACCTCCGCCGGCTCGCCGCCTACGTGCGCGTCGGCGTGGCGGACTGGCTCTTCGCCGCGCCCGCCCGGTCGGCGCTCGCTTCGTAAGTCGCGGGTGCGCACCGACGTCGCGGCGGTGATTCCCGCCTACCGGGCGGCGGCCACGGTGGGGGACGTGGTGCGGGGTGCGCGCGCCCACTGCGCGCGGGTCGTGGTGGTCGACGACGGCTCGGACGACGACACGGGGCGCCGCGCGCGCGCCGCCGGCGCGGAGGTCCACCGGCACCCGGCCAACGCGGGCAAAGGGGCCGCCATCGTGACCGGGCTGCGCGCGCTCGAGGCGGCCGGCGTGGGGCGCGCCGTCACGCTCGACGCCGACGGCCAGCACCTCGCGAGCCAGATTCCGGCCCTGCTCGCCGCCTCCGACGCCGTGCCCGGGGCGATCGTGGTGGGCGCGCGCCGCAAGCAGGGGCAGACGATCGCGCGCCTGAACCGCTTCGGCAACTGGATGGCCGATCGCCTGCTGCGGGCCATCGCCGGGCGGACGCTGCCGGACACGCAGTCGGGCTTCCGCGTCTACCCGGTCGCGGCCACGCTCGCACTCGGCGTGCGCGGCGCCCGCTACGACTTCGAGACCGAGGTCCTGCTGCGCGCGGCGCGCTGCGGCATGCCACTCCTCGGGGTCCCGGTCGAGGTCTATTACCCGCCGGTGGCCGAGCGGGTGAGCCACTTCCGCCCCGGCCGGGACACGCTGCGCATCATCTGGACGGTCCTCCGTCTCCTTCTCCCCAGCGGCTGACCGACCTTGTATCGCCGGAGCGGGTTCGGCTAAGAGGCCGTTCCATGAAAGCTATCCTCGCCGTCGTCGGGATCGTCGTGCTCGTCGCCCTGGCCTACGTGTTCGTGAAGTACCGGCAGATCCAGCAGGCGGCCACCGGTGCGGCGAAGGAGATCGTCAGCGAGAGCATGGAGAAGACGGGCGACACCTGGCACGTGAAGTTCGTCTCGAGGTTCGACGCACCGCTCGACAAGGTGTTCGACGCCTTCCAGCACCCCGAGCGCGTGAAGGAATTCGCACCCGAGAACGTGATGAAGTCCGAGATCGTCGAGGGGAGCGAGAGCGGCAACACCAAGCGGGTCGAGGTGATCGGGACGCTCGACATCCTGCCGCCGGGGTTCAAGGTGCAGGACCTGGTGACCGAGTACACCGTCTATCCCGAGGAGCACCGCATCACGAGCCGCACGATCGACTTCAAGCTGGCCGACATCGACTCCGACTACAGGTTCACGTCCACCTCCGACGGGAAGACGCTGCTCACCTTCACGCAGTCGAGCAAGCAGAAGCAGCAGGCGCTGGTCGAGGCGCTGCAGAAGGGCGCGATCCGCGAGACCTACATCACCCAGGTGCGCGCGGTGAACCGCGCGCTCGGGCTCGCGCCGATGCCGGAGAAGCGCGCCGCGGGCTGAGCGGCGGCGCGCCATGAAGGTCATCGCGGCGCGCTTCCTCGGCGCCGCGGCCACTCCCGGCGGCGGGCCGCCGCCCGGTCCCCCGGAGGTCGCGATCGCGGGGCGCTCGAACGTCGGCAAGTCCGCGCTCATCAACGCGCTCGTCGGCCGGCGTGGCCTCGCGCGCACGAGCCGCACGCCGGGGCGGACCCGCCAGCTCAATTTCTTCGCGCTGGACGCGCGGCTGGTGCTGGTGGACCTGCCGGGCTACGGGTTCGCGGTTGGCCCCGAGGCGGAGCGGCGCGCGTGGAAGCCGCTGGTCGAGACCTACCTCCGCGAGCGGCCCACCCTGCGCGGGGTGCTGCTCGTGGTCGACGCGCGGCGCGGCATCGCGGCCGCGGAGGAGGAGCTGCTCGCGTATCTCGCGGCGCTCGGAAAGGCCGCCGCCGTGGCCGCGACCAAGCTCGACAAGCTCGGGCGCGAGGAGGCGCGGCGCGCGCTCGCGGCCGCCGGCCGGCGGCTCGGGGGCACGGTCCCGCTGATCGGCTTCTCCGCGCGCACGGGCGAGGGACGGGCCGCGCTCTGGCGGGTCGTCGACGGTTGGGTAGCTTGAGGCGGACGGTGCGGTGGGGGATAAGACGCCCGGGCATGGCCAGCAGGGACGACGCGATCGGGATCTTCGACTCGGGCGTCGGCGGGCTCACCGTCCTGCACGCCCTCCTCGCGGCGCTGCCGCGCGAGGATCTCGTCTACCTGGGCGACACGGGCCGCTACCCCTACGGCACCAAGTCGGCGGAAACGGTCACCCGCTACAGCATCGAGAACGTCGACTTCCTGATCGCGAAGGGCGTCAAGCTGCTCGTGGTCGCGTGTAACACCGCCTCCTCCGTAGCCCTCGCTGCGCTCGCCGCGCGCTACCCCGTGCCGGTCATCGGCGTGATCGAGCCGGGTGCGCGCGCCGCGGCCGCGCGCACCCGCAACGGCCGTGTGGGCGTCATCGGCACCGAGGGGACCATCGCCTCGGGCGCGTACACGGCGGCGCTGCGCGCGCTCCGCCCGGGGCTCGAGATATACACGCGTCCGTGCCCGCTCCTGGTCGCGCTCGCCGAGGAGGGCTGGGTCGAGGGGCCGATCCCGCGCGCAGTCGTCGAGACCTACCTCGCGACCTTGAAGAAGAGCGGCATCGACACGCTCGTCCTCGGCTGCACCCACTATCCGCTGCTCAAGGCGCTGATCGCCGAGGCGATGGGCGAGCGGGTGGTGCTCATCGACTCGGCCGAGGAGACGGCGCGCGCGGTCGCCGAGCTGCTGGGCGGACAAGGCCTGGAGCGCCAGCGTGGGGCCGGGTCGGCGAGCTTCTTCGTGACCGACGTGCCGGACCGCTTCGTCCGCATCGGCCAGCGCTTCCTGGGCGCCCGGCTCGAGTCGGCGGTGCGGATCGAGCGGTGAGACCGACGGTGCATGGAAGAAGGGTCGAGCGGCGCCATCGAAGGAGGTCGAGCCGAGATCCGTCGAGGTGAGTGGCTGGCCCGTCGAGCCTTGACCTCCCCCAACCCCACGACGACAATACTGCGTTCCCCATGCCGAATTTCCTGACCCGCGTCTTCGGGAGCGCCAACGAGCGCACGCTCAGGCGTCTCTGGCCGATCGTCCACGACATCAACGACCTCGAGGCGAAGCTCCAGGACCTGCCCGCGGAGGCCTTCCCGGAGAAGACCGCGGAATTCCGCGCGGACCTGGCCGACGAGAAGGTCACGCCCGACGACATCCTGCCCGAAGCGTTCGCCTACGTTCGCGAAGCGGCGCGGCGCACGATCGGGCTCCGCCACTTCGACGTGCAGCTGCTCGGCGGCATCGTCCTCCACCAGGGGAAGATCGCCGAGATGAAGACCGGCGAGGGCAAGACCCTGGTCGCGACGCTGCCGCTCTATCTGAACGCGCTCGGGGGCAAGGGAGCCCATCTCGTTACGGTCAATGACTACCTGGCCCGCCGTGACGTCCAGTGGATGGGGCCCATCTACCACTACCTCGGCCTCACGGTCGCCTCGATCATCCACGACACGAGCTTCCACTTCGACCCGACCTACATCCCGAAGGACTACCGCTTCCTCCATCTCCGCCCCATCGAGCGCCGCCCGGCCTACCGCGCCGACATCACTTACGGCACCAACAACGAGTTCGGCTTCGACTACCTGCGCGACAACATGAAGTTCAGCCTGGACGAGTACGTCCAGCGCGAGCTCAACTACGCGATCGTCGACGAGGTGGACAACATCCTGATCGACGAGGCGCGTACGCCGCTCATCATCTCGGGGCCGGCCGAGGAGTCGACCGACAAGTACTACGTCGTCGACCGCATCATCCCCCGCCTGCGCAAGGACACCGACTACACGATCGACGAGAAGCACCGCTCGGCGGTGCTCACCGAGGAGGGCATTTCCAAGTGCGAGCGCCTGCTCGGGGTCTCGAATCTCTACGACCCGAGCCAGATCGACGTGCTCCACCACGTGACGCAGGCCCTGAAGGCCCACACGCTCTTCAAGCGCGACGTCGACTACGTGGTGAAGGACGGCGAAGTCATCATCGTCGACGAGTTCACGGGGCGCCTGATGCCCGGCCGGCGCTGGTCCGACGGCCTCCACCAGGCGGTCGAGGCCAAGGAGGGCGTCAAGATCGAGCGCGAGAACCAGACCCTCGCCACGATCACCATCCAGAACTACTTCCGCATGTACACCAAGCTCGCGGGCATGACGGGCACGGCGGACACCGAGGCGGTCGAGTTCAAGAAGATCTACAAGCTCGACGTGGTGGTCATGCCGCCCAACAAGCCCATGCGGCGCGTCGACCACCCCGACGTGGTCTACAAGAGCGAGCGCGAGAAGTTCGACGCGGTGGTCGAGGAGATCAAGGAGTGCCACACCAAGGGCCAGCCCGTCCTCGTCGGCACCACCTCGGTCGAGAAGTCCGAGCGCGTCTCGAAGCTCCTGAAGAAGGACGGCGTCAGGCATAACGTGCTGAACGCCATCAACCACGAGGCCGAGGCCAACATCATCGCCCAGGCCGGTCGTCATGCCCAGGTGACCATCGCGACCAACATGGCGGGCCGCGGGACGGACATCCTGCTCGGCGGCAACCCGGAGTTTCTGGCGCGCTCCGAGATGGAGAACGAGTGGATCCGGCGCGCGGGGAGCTTCGAGGGCGGCAGCAAGGCGGAGCGCTACGAGGACGCGCTGCGCACGCTGCGCGAGCGTTACGACGAGGAGGTGCAGCGCGCCGGGGCGAAGTACCAGAAGGAGCTGGCGGCGCTCGAGGAGCGGCGCGGCGACGCGCTCCGGCGCCTGACCGACGCGCACCGGAAGATCCTCGAGCTCTCCCCCTATCGCGCCATCCGCGCGCGCTACGAGGAGGTGAGCTCGGTCGAGCTGATCCCCGCCGTGCGCGACCGGGACCCGATCCCGGCGCGCTACCGCCGCGCGAAGGAGGAGCTCGAGGCGACCCTGCTCGGCGCCGAGGGCGGCGGCGCGGTTGCGAGCGAGCGCTCGGCGCTCGAGGACCTGCGCGCGCGCTACGAGGCGGCGCTCGCCGCCTGGGAGGAGGGCGGAGCCCGCACCGACGAGGCCGGACGCGAGCTCGACGAGCGGCGCTCCGAGTACGAGCGCGGGCTCTCGGTGATGGAACTGGCCCTCCTCGTCAAGGGCAACGCCGGGAACGGCGCCGGCAACGGCGAGCTCGAGCCGCTGCGCGCCGAGTACCGTGCCGCCGAAGACGACTACGTCGAGGCGGAACGCTTGCACGAGGAGAAGCAGGGACCCTACGAGGAGGCGCTGCGCGCCGCGGAGCGGCGCTACGAGGCGGACCGCGCCAAGTACGTCGCCGCCGTCGAGGAGATCCGTGAGCAGCTCCAGAAGGCGCCGGAGGAGTACGAGGCGCGCTACAAGGACATCCTCGAGAAGTACAGGCAGGTCTGCGCCGAGGAGCGGGAGCTGGTGGTCGCTGCCGGCGGCCTCCACATCCTCGGCACCGAGCGGCACGAGGCGCGTCGCATCGACAACCAGCTGCGCGGCCGCGGCGGGCGGCAGGGCGATCCCGGCTCGTCGCGCTTCTACCTCTCGCTCGAGGACGATCTGCTGCGCATCTTCGGCGCCGACCGGATGCAGGGCATGATGGAACGGCTCGGGATGGAGGAGGGCGTGCCGATCGAGCACCGCCTGATCACGCGTGCCATCCGCAACGCGCAGGAGAAGGTCGAGGCGCACAACTTCGACATCCGCAAGCACCTCCTCGAGTACGACGACGTCCTCAACAAGCAGCGCGAGGTGATCTACACGCGCCGGCGCCACCTCCTCTCGCGCGACGAGCTGAAGGACGACGTGCTCGAGCTGGCCGAGGGCATCGCCGAAGACCTGATCGCCGCCCACGCCGACGCCGAGACGGCCTCCGAGGAGTGGGACTGGAAGGCGATCGACGACGCGGTCTTCGCGCAGTTCAACTTCCGGCTCAACCTGCCCGAGGAGGAGCGTGCCGGCGTCCGCACCGGTGCGCTTCAGAACCTGCTGGTCGAGCGCGTGCGCAAGGTCTACGAGCAGCGCGAGGCGACCTTCGGCGCGCCCATCATGCGCCACCTGGAAAAGCTCATCATGCTCCAGACGCTCGACGCGCTCTGGAAGGACCACCTCCTCAACATGGATCACCTGAAGGAGGGCATCGGACTGCGCGGCTACGGCCAGGTGAACCCCCTCCAGGCCTACCAGAAGGAGGGGTACGAGATGTTCGAGGACATGATCCGGCGCATGGAAGCGGACGTGATCGAGAAGCTGATGAGCGTGCAGCTCCGCACCGAGGCCGCCGGTGCGCGGCCGGTGGTGCGCGTGGAGGGCGTGGCGGACGAGGAGGCGCCGCTCCCCGCCGAGATCGAGGCGATGGAGCGGCGGCAGCGCCAGGCGACGCGCGTGCGGCTCTCGCACGGCGGTCCGGCGGTGCCGGAGAAGATCGAGACCGTGCGGCGCGACGCGGAGAAGGTGGGGCGGAACGATCCCTGCCCGTGCGGCAGCGGGAAGAAGTACAAGAAGTGCCACGGGCGAGCGTGACGCTCACGCGCGGCCCGCGGGCGCCGGGGGTGCCCCCTCCGCTCCCGATCCTCGGCCCGTGCGCGCCTCGGGGCCGTGGCGCCCCCCCGCCGGCCGTGTGCGCGCGCATGGGCCTGCGGGGGTCGCGGTGGGGGCACCCCCGGCGCCCGCCGGGCGCGGGCCGGTGAGGCTCGCGCGCGGCGCGCATCGCATCCGCGTGCCCGGGTTTCGGTTCGCTGGTGTGCGGTGCGGGATGAAGGAGCGGGGGCCGGATGTCGCACTGATCGTTGCGGAGCCGCCGGCGGTCGCTGCCGGCGTGTTCACGGTGAATCGGGCGCCGGCGGCGCCAGTGCGGGTGGCGCGGCGGCGGGTGGCGGGGGGGAGGGTGGCGGCGGTGCTGGTGCATGCGGGGAACGCGAACGCGTGTACGGGGGCCGAGGGGCTCCGCACGGTGGAGGTGTCGACGGCGCTCGCGGCGCGCCTGCTCGGGTGCGTGCCGGGCGAGGTGGCGCCTGGCGCGACCGGGCGTATCGGTGTGCAGGTCGACCGGCCGCGGCTGCTGCGCGGCGTGCGCGCGGCGGTCGCGGCGCTCTCGCCCGCCGGCCTGTCCGCGGCCGCGCAGGCGATCACCACCACGGATGCGTTCCCGAAGACGGCCGTGCGGCGGCTCAGGCTCGGCGGCCGGCCCGTGACCGTCGCGGCGCTCGGCAAGGGCGGGGGCATGATCGCGCCCGACATGGCGACGCTGCTCGTGTTCGTGGTGACCGACGCACGGGTCGCGGCGGCGGCCGCCCGGCGCACGCTCCACGACGCGGTGGCCCCGACGCTCAATGCGATCACGGTCGACGGCGACACGAGCACCAACGACACCGTGCTCCTCCTCGCGGGCGGCGCGGCCGGCAACCGGACAGTCGCCGCCGGCTCGCGCTATCACCTCCGGCTCACGCGAGCGGTGACCGAGGTGCTGGGCGAGATCGCCCGCCTGGTCGTGCTCGACGGCGAAGGCTCGACGCGCGTGGTCGAGATCGTGGTGCGCGGGGCGCGCTCCGCCGATGGCGCGCGCCGGGTGGCGCGCGCCATCGGCGACTCGATGCTCTGCAAGGCGGCGTTCCACGGCGGCGATCCCAACTGGGGGCGCTTCGTGATGGCGGCCGGGAACGCGGGCGTGCCGATCGACCAGGCGCGGGTCGACGTGACGATCGGCGGCGTGGCGGTCGCGCGGCGTGGGCGGCCGCTCCCGCGGGCGCTCGCGCGGGCGCGGCGGCGGATGCGGGCGCGCGAGTTCACGATCGCGCTCGACCTGCACCTCGGGCGCGGCGAGGGGCGCATCCTGGCCGCCGACCTGTCGGTCGCCTACGTGCGCTTCAACGCCGAGTATACCACCTGAGTGCGGACGGTCGGGCTCCTCGGCCTCGTCGCCGCCGTCCTGGCGGTGACCGCGCTCGCGAGCCCGTGGGTGGCGTGGGGCGCGGCGGCCATCGTCGGCCGTCCCTTCGGCTTCGCGCGGGTCTACGACCGGGTGTTCGAGGTGCTGCTCGTGGCCGGCGTGTTGACCTCGTGGCGCCGCCTCGACCTGGGCAGCGCGGCGGGCCTCGGCTTTCGGCGGCACGCCTGGGCGCGCGAGCTCGCGCGGGGCCTCGCGATCGGGTTCGCCGGCCTCGCCGTCGGGCTCTCGGTGGCCGCGCTCTTCGGCGGCCTCGTGCCCGCGCTCCGGTTCTCGCCGGGGAAGACGGTCCGCAAGGCGCTCCTCGGCGCGGGCGCGGCGGTCGTGCTCGCGGTCGGCGAGGAGACGCTCTTCCGCGGCATCGTGCTGCGGCGCATCCGGCGCGACGCGGGAGACGTGCTCGCGGTCGCGGCGACGGCGCTCCTCTATGCGGCCGTGCACGTGATCCGTGCCCGGAGCTTTGGCGGTCCCGGGGACGCGTGGTCGGGGGTGGCGCAGACGATCACGCTCTTCGCGCCGCTCGCGAGCGGCGCGGCGCTGCCGCAGCTCCTCGGGCTCGCGTTGCTCGGCTGGCTCCTGGCCGTGGCGCGTCTCCGCAGCAGCGCGCTCTGGCTCCCGATCGGCATCCACGCCGCCTGGGTGGCAACGTTCCGCGTCGGGCGGCTCTTCTTCGGAATCCGGCCGACGCCCGCCTGGCTCGTCGGCACGGGCTGGCCGCCGCTCGTCGGCGGTGTCGCGGGGTGGATCGCGGTGGGCGTCGCCGCAGCGCTGCTCGCTCGTCGGCGCTTGATGTTCCGGTGACATCGCCTTCGCTCGGCAGCTCGGGCGCAACGTCGATTGCAACGAACGCGTGGAGATCCTGCGCGCACCGGACCGGAAGGCGAGGCGCTACTGCGAAACCGCCATCGCCGGCCGCGGCGAGCGCATCAACCTCGCCGCGCTCCCCGACGCGTGCGTCGCGGTCGACGAGCTCCTGCCCGGCCGTTAGCCCGCGAGCGCCTTCCGCAGCAGCTCCTGCACCACCTGCGGGTTCGCCTTGCCGCCCGTCGCCTTCATCACCTGGCCGACGAGGAAGCCGAGCACGCGCTCCTTGCCGGCGCGGAATTCGGCGACCTGCGCCGGATGCTTGGCGAGCACGTCGGCGACGGCCGCGTCGAGCGCGCCGCGGTCGCTCACCTGCGCGAGGCCCTCGGCGGCCACCAGCTCGGCCGGGTCGCGGTCCGTGCCGCGCAGGCGCGGGATCAGGCTTTTCGCCGTGTTGCGGGTGATCGTGCCCGCGTCGACCAGCTTGACGAGCCCGGCGAGCTGCGCGGCCGCGAGCGGCCAGTCCCGGATCACGAGCGCGCGGTCGAGCTTCTCGTCGCGCACGACGCGGAGCAGTTCGGTCATCACCCAGTTCGCCATCTCCTTCGGGGCCGCTCCGGCCCCGATCCCGGCCTCGAAGTAGTCGGCGAGGTCCTTGCGCTGCGTGAGGACGTCGGCGTCGTAGGGCGAGAGCTGGTGGTCGCGCACGAAGCGCTCGCGGCGCGGGCCGGGCAGCTCGGGGAGGGTGGCGCGGATCTCGTCCACCCAGCCGCGCTCGACCACCAGCGGCAGCAGGTCCGGCTCGGGGAAGTAGCGGTAGTCGTGCGCGTACTCCTTGCTGCGCATCGAGCGCGTCTCCTCGCGCTCCGCGTCCCACAGGCGCGTCTCCTGCACCAGCCGCTCGCCGCGTGCGAGCGCCTCCGACTGCCGCTCGATCTCGTAGGCGAGCGCCTTCTCGACCGCGCGGAAGGAGTTCATGTTCTTGACCTCGACCTTGGTGCCGAGCGTGGTGCTCCCCGCCGGCCGCACGGAGACGTTCGCGTCGCAGCGGAAGCTCCCTTCCTCCATGTTGCCGTCGCAGATCTCCAGATACTGGAGGATGGAGCGCAGGCTGCGCAGATAGGCGCCGGCTTCGGCGACGCTCCGCATGTCCGGCTCGCTCACGATCTCGAGGAGCGGCACGCCCGAGCGGTTGAAGTCGACCAGGCTCGCGTCGCCGTGCGCGTCGTGGATGTTCTTGCCCGTGTCCTCCTCCATGTGGATGCGCGTGAGCCCGATGCGCCGCACCTGGCCGTCGACCAGCACGTCGAGGTGCCCGCCGGTGCACAGGGGCAGCTCGTACATGCTGATCTGGTAGCCCTTGGAGAGGTCGGGGTAGAAGTAGTTCTTGCGTGCGAAGCGCGAGCGCGGCGCGACCGTGCAGTGGGTCGCGAGGCCGGCGCGGATCGCGAACTCGACGACACGGCGGTTCAGGACCGGCAGCACGCCCGGCATCCCCGTGCAGACGGGGCAGACGTTCGTGTTGGGCGGGCCGCCAAACTCGGCGGTGCAGGCGCAGAAGATCTTGGAGCGCGTGAGCAGCTCCGCGTGCACCTCGAGGCCGATGACGGGTTCGAAGGCGCTCACAGCGGCGCAGGCCTCCGGTGCCACCCGGTCGCCTGCTCGTAGGCGTGCCCGATGCGGAGCACGCTCGCCTCGTCGAACGGCCGGCCGATCACCTGGAGCCCGATCGGCAGCCCGCTGCCGTCGAAGCCGCAGGGGAGGGCGAGGGCGGGGAGGCCCGCCAGGTTGACCGAGATGGTGAAGATGTCCGAGAGGTACATGGTGAGCGGATCGGCCGTCTTCTCGCCCAGGCGGAAGGCCGTGGTCGGCGCGACCGGGGTCACCAGCGCGTCGCAGCGGGCGAGCGCCTGCTGGAAGTCGCGCCGGATGAGCGTCCGCACCTGCTGCGCCTTGAGATAGTACGCGTCGTAGTAGCCGGCCGAGAGCGCGTAGGTGCCGAGCATGATGCGGCGCTTCACCTCCGCGCCGAAGCCGGCGGCACGCGTCGCCTCGTACATCTCGGTGAGCGCCGCGCGCGGCGCGCGCAGCCCGTAGCGGATGCCGTCGTAACGCGCCAGGTTGGAGGACGCCTCGGCGGTGGCGATGAGATAATAGGTGGCGATCGCGTACTCGGTGTGGGGCAGGGACACCGGCTCGACGGCGGCGCCGAGGCGCTCGAGCTCCGCGACCGCGGCGCGCACGCCGGCCTCGACCTCGGGCTGCATGCCCTCGACGAAGTACTCGCGCGGGAGGCCGAGGCGGAGGCCGCGCACCGAGCCGTCGAGCGCCGAGAGATACGACGGCACGGGCCGCGGCGACGCGGTCGAGTCCGCCGGGTCGTGGCCGGCGATCGCCTCGAGCACGACGGCCACGTCGGCGACCTCGCGCGCGAGCGGTCCCACCTGGTCGAGCGACGAGGCGTAGGCGATGACGCCGTAGCGCGAGACGCGGCCGTAGGTGGGCTTCATCCCCGCCACGCCGCAGAACGCCGCCGGCAGGCGCACCGAGCCGCCGGTGTCGGTGCCGAGCGCGGCGTGGCACTCGCGCGCCGCGACGGCCGCGCCGGACCCGCCCGAGGAGCCGCCCGGGACGCGCCCCCCGTCCCAGGGGTTGCGCGTCGTGCCCAACCCCGAGTTCTCGGTCGAGGAGCCCATCGCGAACTCGTCGCAGTTGAGCTTGCCGACGATGACGGCGCCCGCCCGGCGGAGGCGCGCCGTCACGGTCGCGTCGTAGGAGGGCACGAAGCGCTCGAGGATGCGCGAGGCGGCGGTGGTGCGGAGCCCGGCCGTGCAGATGATGTCCTTCACGCCGATCGGCACGCCCCCGAGCGGCCCCGCGTCCTCGCCGGCGGCGACCTTGCGGTCGATCGCCTCCGCGGCCGCCAGCGCCTCGGCCTCGTTCAGGGTGAGGAACGCGCCGACCTTGCCGTCCACCGCGGCGATGCGCGCGAAGGCGTCCCGCACGAGGTCCGTGGCGGAGATCTCGCGCCGGCGGACGCGCGCCGCCGCCTCGCGTAGCGACAGGTCGGCGAGAGCCGTCACTCGATGATCTTCGGCACGCGGAAGAAGCGCCCGTCGCGCGCGGGGGCGTTCGCGAGGAGTGCTTCGGTGGCCGGCGGATTCGCGACCACGTCGTCGCGGAAGGCGGGGCGGTCCTCCTCGACCTGCGCGGTGGGCTCGACCGCGCTCGTGTCGAGCGTGCTCAAGCGCGCGAACGCCTCGAGGATGTGATCGAGGTCGGCGGTCAGGCGCTCCTCCTCGGCGGGCTCGAGGCGCAGCCGCGCGAGCGCCGCGATCCGCCGCACCTCGTCGCGGGTGATGGCCACCGCGCCTTGGTAGCGTACCGCCCGCTGCCGCGCAACGACGACCGCCTTGCGAGGGCGAGAAGCGGCGGGTAATGTCGCGGGCGCGTGGACGGGCGGGGCGAGCTCGGGCGGCGGGGCGAGGCAGTTGCGGAAGCGTTCCTCCGCACGCACCGCTACACGATCGTGGCTCGCAACTACCGCTGCCGCGCTGGGGAGATCGATCTGGTGGCGCTCGACGGGCCGGTGCTGGTGTTCGTCGAGGTGCGGAGCCGCCGGGGCAGCGCCGCCGGCACCCCGCTCGAGTCGGTCGACGGCCGCAAGCAAGCGCGCGTGGCACGTGTCGCCCGCCACTTCCTGGCCGAGCGGCGCTGGCACGAGCGCGACGCGCGCTTCGACGTGATCGGCATCCGCTTCGACCGGGAGCCGCCGGCGGTCGAGCACGTGCGCGGTGCCTTCGAGGTGGCTGGCTAGATGCTCGACATCCGGCTCATCCGCGCTGAGCCCGAGCGCGTGAAGGCCGAGCTCGCGAAGGTGGGCTTCCCGGCGGCCGAAGTGGACGCGCTCCTCGCGGCCGACCGGCGCTGGCGCGAGGCCCTCCACGCCCTCGAGCAGCTCCGCGCCGAGCGGACGAGCGCCTCGAAGGCGATCCGGGACCTGAAAGACGCGGCCGAGCGCGAGCGGGCGATCGCCGGCCAGCGCACGGTGGGCGAGCGCATCGCGGCGGCGGCGGCGGCCGCGGCTGCTGCCGAGGCGGACTTCGAGCGCCGCATGCTCGAGGTGCCGAACCTCCCGCACCCCGACGTGCCCGTCGGCCCCGACGAGTCGGCGAACGTGATCGTGCGCACCGTGGGCGAGCCGCGCCGCTTCGACTTCCCGCCGCTCGCGCACTGGGATCTGGGCCCGCAGCTCGGCCTCATCGACTTCGAGCGAGGCGTCAAGATCTCGGGCTCGCGCTTCTACGTGCTGCGTGGCGCGGGCGCCCGCCTGCAGCGCGCGCTCATCACCTGGATGCTCGACCTGCACACGCGCGAGCACGGCTACGTCGAGGTCTACCCGCCGGCGATGGTGAAGCGCGAGTGCCTGGTCGGCACCGGGAACCTGCCCAAGTTCGGCGACAACCTCTATCGCGACGCGGAGGAGGACCTGTGGTTCGTCCCCACGGCCGAGGTGCCCGTCACCAACCTCTACCGCGACGAGGTGCTCGAGGCCGCAGCGCTGCCGATCCGGCACGTGGCGTACACCCCGTGCTTTCGGCGCGAGAAGATGTCGGCGGGGCGGGACGTGCGCGGCATCAAGCGCGGGCACCAGTTCGACAAGGTCGAGCTGGTCAAGTTCGTGCGCCCGGAGACCTCGGACGCGGCGCTGATGGGTCTCCTCGACGACGCCGAGGACGTGTGCCGCCGCCTCGACCTCGCCCACCGCATCGTGCAGATGTGCACCGGCGATCTCGCCTTCCAGGCGGCGATGAAATACGACATCGAGGTGTGGGCGCCGGGCTCGGGCGAGTGGCTCGAGGTGAGCTCGTGCTCGAACTTCCGCGACTTCCAGGCCCGACGCGCCAACATCCGCTACCGCCCGGCGCCGCGCGCCAGGCCCGAGCTGGTGCACACGCTCAACGGCTCCGGCCTCGCGCTCCCGCGCGTGCTGATCGCCGTGCTCGAGACCTACCAGCGCGCCGACGCGAGCATCGGCATCCCCGAGGTGCTGCGCCCGTACGTCGGCGCGGACGTGATCGCCGCGCAGGACCCTACATGAGGTTCCGAAAGCGCGGCGCCCGCGTGCGCGCGATGCGCTCGGCGCTGAGCACGTCGTAGAGGGTCGCGTCCTCGACGTTCACTTCGGGCACGAAGACGCCCTCGATGCGCACCCAGTCGCCTGTCTCGGCCTCGACCGGGTCCACGGAGCGCACGAGGAGCCGCCGACCCCGGGCGTCGGCCACCTCGAGCAGCGTCGCGTGGGGCAGGAACTGCATCCGCTCGATATGCCCGACGACCTTGACCTTGTGCTGGTAGTACTTGTCCGGCCGCGCGTTGATGCTCGCGATGGACGCCGCGCAACCCGCGAGCGGGAGCACCAGCAGGGCGACGAGCAGGATCGCGCGGAGCCGCATGGCGGCTGCGGGCGGGTAGCACGCGATATGTCGAAAAGCAAAGCGCAGCCGGTGCTTGACGTCGCCGGTTCCGCCCCGTAGCTTGCGTCCTTTCGGAAGGAGGATTCCCGGATGAAGATAGCGAGCGCCCTGACGGTCGTGGCTCTCGCCGCGTCTCTCGCCGTCGTGCCCGCGAGCTTGGCCGCTCAGGCCGGCAAGGTCGCCACGGTCGGCGAGCGCACCATCACGCGTGCCGAGCTCGAGGACCACGTGCGCGCAAAGCTGATCGAGCTCGAGAACCAGCGCTACGAGACCCTGCGCGAGGGGCTCGACGAGATGATCGCCGACGAGCTCTTCAAGCAGGAGGCGAAGACGCGCGGCACGTCGGTCGAGGAGCTCAGGAAGCAGGAGGTGACCGCCAAGGTGACCGAGCCGACCGACGCCGAGATCCAGAAGGTCTACGACGACAACAAGGCGCAACTCGGCTCGCAGACGCTCGAACAGGTCAGGCCCCGCATCGTCGAGTACCTGAAGCAGCAGCGCGCGGAGCAGGGAGAGGCGGCCTTCGTCGCGGACCTCAAGAAGAAGCACAAGACGACGGTCGCACTCCGGCCGCCCGTGATCGACGTGGCGACGGCGGGCCGCCCGGAGCGGGGTGGGGGCGCGAAGGCGCCGGTCACGATCATCGAGTTCTCCGACTACCAGTGCCCGTTCTGTGGCCGGGCGGAGGGCACCGTCGACGAGGTGTTGAAGGCTTACGGCGAGAAGGTGCGGATCGTCTACCGCGACTATCCGCTGCCGTTCCACCCGCAGGCGCGCCCCGCCTCCGAGGCGGCGAACTGCGCCCATGCCCAGGGCAAGTTCTGGCCGTACCACGCCAAGCTGTTCGCCAACCAGACAGCGCTCGGCGAGGACAAGCTGAAGGAATACGCGAAGGACGTCGGCCTCGACGAGGCCAAGTTCGAGCAGTGCCTGAAGGACAAGCCGTTCAAGGCGGCGATCGACAAGGACATCGCCGACGGCGGGAAGGTCGGCGTGAACGGCACGCCCGCCTTCTTCATCAACGGACGCATGCTCTCCGGCGCGCAGCCCTTCGAGAAGTTCAAAGAGCTGATCGACGAGGAGCTGAGTGCGAAGGGCGTGTCGCCGTCGTAGGACGCGGAACAGCTACTTCCGGCGGGGGGCGGCCTGCCCCCTGTCCCGGCTAGCCCAGCCCTTGGCGGCGCCGGGCGCTGCCCGTCCGGCGCTCGCCGTCAGCCAGCCCTTCGCGCCGGCGCCCGACCCGGAGCGCGCACTCGCCCAGCCCTTGGCCGAGCTCGCCTGGCCGTGCGAGTCGCCGTCAACCCACGCGCTCTTGCCGCCGCTCGAAGAGACGCCGCTCCCGGAGAGGTGGCTCGTGATGGCGTCGCGCACGGCGCGCGCAGTCGTGGCGCCGCTCGCCCCGGCCGCCGTGACGCTGCCGCCGACCCCTTGGGCGGCGGACAACTCGCCGAGCGTCTGCGCCCACGCAGGGGCGTGAAGGAAGAGGGCGATCCCGAGGGCCGCGCCGAGCGTCGTCCACGTCCGCATCGTTCCTCACATTGTCCGCAGACTCAGCGGGTCGCTCAAGCCCGCGCCCGCGGCAGCGGGCGCCGTGCGGGCTCATGTGCCCTTTAGCTCGCGCGCCGTCACGTGTAAGAGGTGGGGCGCGCGCGCCGGGAGGGGTGGCCGAGCCCGGTTGAAGGCAGCGGTCCTGAAAACCGCCAGGGTCGAAAGCCCTCGGGAGTTCGAATCTCCCCCCCTCCGCTTTATGCTGGTTTGAGATGACCCGGAGCCCATGCCGATCCCAATCTGACTCACCGATGGAGCGATGGGGAAGGGCGGCTATCGGGGGCGGCCTTCTGGGGCTCGCCGTGGGTGCCTTGGTCGGTTGCGGACCGGAGCTTCATGCATTGGAACAGTCGCTCAGGCCATTCCATCCCGTTCCGAACGAGAACGAGCGCTACGAGCTGCAAGGCGTGTCGGTGCTGCCTCCCCAGGGGCCTTGGCGCTTCGCCTTCGCACGGGGCAACGAGAGCGGATCATGGCTCGACCCGGCCGATGGCGACCACGTGGCGCGCAAGCACGCGAACCTGCTCAAGTTCGCGAGAATGGCGAGCACGGACTACCGACGCGCCGGCGCGTTCATCCTGATCCGGCGACCGTCGATCGTCGGTGCGGACATGGTGGCCCTGCATGCGCGAGTCGAGCAGGGGGTACGAGCGGAGATTCGTGACCGACTACAGTACGAGCGCGCAGAGGCCGACGTCTCGGTGGACCGTTCCCTCGGGCGCCCATGCGTCCGCGTCGTGTTTCACACGATGGACCGTCCCAGCTGGCCGACCGTCCGCAAGGTCCGTCGCGGCACCACCTTCTGGTGTCCGGCGCTGACTGCCACCTCACGGTTCGTTCAGATCGGGTTCTTCGACGAGTTTCCCCCGGGAGCGGAGCCGCTCCCGATCGAGGAAGAGGTTGGCCGCTTCCTCGGGAGCTTCGCCGCATCAGCGTCATAGCTCGTGGTGAACGCTCGGCGGTGGCGGCGGCCTGCGGGGCGCTCGACGCGTCCGGAGTAGCGAGGAGGAGCGCCGTTGAAGGCAGCGGTCTTGAAAGCCGCCAGGGTCGAAAGCCCTCGGGAGTTCGAATTTCCCCCCCTCTTGCCTGCTCTACGTTTTCCGGCGCTCCGCGAAAGGTTTCACCAAAGGTTGCACCTCCGAGGCCCGGTCGGTCGGGTCGCCAGGATGGCGAGCTGTCAGCCGTCGTCACCGAGCCACTTCCCGTAGTGCTCGTCGATCATCTCGACCGAGGTGCCGCAGTACCGGGCGACCCACTTGAGGCTCGCCCCCTTGCTGAGCGCGGCCGAGATGAACGTGTGCCGGGTGGCGTAGAACTTCCGCGGGCGGATGCCGGTCGCCCGGATGGCGCGGTGCCAGTGCTTCTCGACGAACCGTTCCTCGTCGATCGGGCGCCCGGTCGGCGTCGTGAAGAGGAACGTTTCGTCGGTCGCGTGGAGCGGGGCGGGTTTGGCGCGGAGCACGGCGGCGACTCTGGCATCACGGTTTGAGGGGATACCCGAACACGCACCGGCTGGGTATTGCCCGAACTGTGCTCTGGGCGGTTACGTCAACTTTGGCCAGTGAGAGCTATGCCCAGAAAACGCGATGAAGGAGGACGCGCGATGAAGCCCCTGGTTTTGGCAGCAGCTGTCGTCTTCGCTACGGTTGCGGTCGCGCCCGATGCACACGGCGGCGGCTACAGCCACGGGAACGGATCGGGCTCATGTTCCTTCACCCCCAGCACCGCCCTAGTCGGGCAGTCGTTCACGGTCAACGCGGTCGGCCTACCGACCGGAGTCGAGGTCGACCTGGTCGTCACGAACTACGAGGCGCCGACGCACACCTACGGCCCCCTCGCCGTCAACCCAGACGGCACCTGGAGCGGGACGTTTGCGGAACCGAACGACGGCTGGTGGAACTTCGACTTCGTCAGCCCGTCGACGAACGCCACGCGGCTACCTGATCGGGATGCCTCCTGCAAGATCAGGATCAGCTAGCTAGCCAGTTACTCGGGTCCTATCGGACGTAGTGGTCGGCGAACGTCCGCGTTCGGGTGTCACGTACGCGGGCCCGAGAAAGGCCGCTGATATCGGTCATCTGCCTATCTGCCCTGCTGCTATCTGCTGGCCATCCTCGACCATCGCGAACCCGCCCGCGACGGCGAAGGGAATGTTCGCGCCCCGCGGGATGCGCCCAACGCGGGCGAGCGTCTCGTCCCCGGGCCGACGGGAATCTCGCGCACCCATACGGCTTGCACGAGCGCGGTAGGTGCGGAGTGGCGCGGTGCGCATCGGTCGCTGGCGGCGACGAGGAACGCTTCCTTACCCAGCCAAAGTGGCCTGTACAGGTTGCCGTCGGCTGCCGGAGTGTGCTGCCCGCGTGCGGTCACGGTGTGCAACCGACGCTCGTACTTCTTCCGGCGCCGGGCGAGACAGGTCTTGGGTATCCCTTCCTTTGCCGTGACCGTGCTCATGCCTGTCGGGCCGCGGCCCGCCGTCCCGATCAGGGCTGGTCGCTTCGCCTTGCGGTGTGCATCCGGCCGACTGCGGCCGCCTGAGTGATGCGGGTCGGCGTTGTTAGGCCGACACGTACGGCACAACGAGCAGGCCCGCCGAGCGCTGCTGGGCACGCTCGCGGGGGCGGGTAGTCAGGCGCCAGCGAGCGGCAACGGCGGCACGGCAGCACGCAGCTCGCCCAGCTCCAGGTGATCGAGCCGAAACGGGCGCGAGACTGTCAGCGTGGTGCGCTCGAGGGCGGCCGTGTCAGGGCAGGAAAGCGAGGCAGATCTGCCTCCACGCCGAGTCCGTGTGAAACTGCGGTATCCCGAGGGCGGTGAGAACGCCGGTGACGGCGAGAGCGGTTACGACGAGCGCGAATCCCCAGTGCTTGCCTGCCTGCCCCATGAAGCCTCCGCGCAGCTCAAGCAAACGAGCGGCCAGCGCGATGGCAACCAGGCGAGGGCACGACTGGCCGCGCTGGCGTCATGCCGGCAGCGACCGGCGCCCTCCAACGTTCGGTTTTGCGCGCGGTCCCGTCGTGTTCGCGGCCCCAACCCTCCACGCAGGTGACGCAGCATGAGGCTTGTCAGGCGATGACCGCGGCCTTTGACAAGCCGGGGGGACGGCGGCGCGCCGCCAAGGACGGCGTCAACCTTGGGCGGAGCACGACGCCCGCGCACGCGGGGTGCCGAGGAGTGGCGAAGGCGGTGGAGCTACCGGGCGGTCGGCACTGTCGTGTCCACCGCCCGACCCGGACGGCGGCTGCGGCTGCGTGCCAGCGCCTCGTCCGCGAGCGGGGGAAACTCACGCTTCAACTCGGCCACCGCTTCGTCCCGGGTGATTCCGCAACCAGCGTGCATGAGCGTCAGCCACACGAGGTGGTCCAGCAGGTCGTCTTCCCAACCCTTCATTCGAAACCCCGCACCTTGGGGAGGAGGATGACCGGCTGCATATCCTGCCCGGGTTGCGCCGATCAACATGCCGTTGGGCTCGGGCCGTAACATCCTCGTAACATAGAGACTGTCGCGGGCATCCTCGCTCGGCCGCGAGCGCATCGCCACGCTGTGACGGGGTCGCCTCGCGCTCCTTCGCAAGCAAGCGGCGTAGCCCCCACAGGGCACGGACGTCCGGGGCCAACCACCACGCCGTGGCGAGCGGTCAGCGCCGCGACCCGGCGAGCGTGTGGTGGATCACCCGGGCGAGGCGCTCGATCCCGAAGGGCTTCTGGAGCCGGTGAGCCACCCCGACCAGCCGGCTGTCCTTCCCGTCGATCGGATACCCGGAGATCACGATGACGGGGGCACGGTCCTGACGCCTCAGCGCCGAGCAGAGATACGCGCCGCTCACGCCCGGCAGCACCAGGTCGGTGAGCACGAGCGCGACCTCGTCTTCGTGCCGCACCCACAGCTCCCACGCCTGCTCCGCGGTCTCCGCCGCGAGGACGCGATATCCGAGGGCTTCGAGCGCCTCGGCGCTCGCGACGCGCGAGGTCGCGTCGTCCTCGACGAGAAGGACCAGCTCTCCCCCGCCAGTCGGCAGCGTCTCGTCGGCGGAGTCGAAGACGTCGGGCGCCTTCGCCTCCCGCGGCCCGTCGGGAGCCCTCGTCTGCGGCTCGCGGCGGACGTCCGCGAGCGGCAGGTACACGGTGAAGGTCGTTCCCCGGCCGACCTCGCTCGTCACGTCGACATGACCTCCGTGCTCCTTCACGATGCCGTAGACCTGTGCCAGCCCGAGCCCCGTTCCCTTCCCGGCCTTGGTGGAGAAGAAGGGTTCGAAGAGTCGCCGCTGGACGGCGGGCGACATGCCGAAGCCCGTGTCCGCTACCGAGAGCGTGGCCCATTCCCCCGGCGTCATGCCCGCGAGCGGCGGGCGCTCGCCTTCCTTCAGCGTGCGGCGGGAGAGCTCGATCCGAAGGCGTCCCCCACCCGGCATCGCGTCGCGCGCGTTGAAGGCGAGGTTGGCCACTACCTGCTCGACTCGGACCGGGTCGACGTCGGCCACGCACTCCCCCGGAGCCAGCGCGGTGCCGATGACGATGTTCTCGGGGATGGTCCGCTCGAGCAGGTTCACGGTCTGCCTGACGCACGCGGCGAGATCGACCCGCTGGCGACGCGTGGGTGTGCGGTGGCTGAAATCCAGAACCTGGCGGACCAGCTGTCCGCCCCGGCGCGCCTGGTCGGCGATGGCCCTGAGCTTGACGCGCACGTCGTCGGGGAGCGTGGGGTCGTTGCGCAGCAACTGCGCGTGGGTCAGCACCACCGACAGGATATTGTTGAAGTCGTGCGCGATGCCGGCGGCGAGCTGCCCGGTGGCGGCGAGCCGCACCTGCTGCTCCGCCCTCTCCCGGGCTGCGCGCTCGGCCGTCACCTCCCGCACCAGGAGGACGTAGCCGCCGCTCGCGATGGGGCTGATGCGCAGATCGAGCATTTGTTGTGGGGCTTCGAGCGTCACCTCGTAGGCTACACCCTCGGCGCCGGCGGTAGGGGTCAGGCGCACCGGGCGCCCGGCGCAGGCGAGCGTATCCGCGAGCCGCCGCCGCAGGAGCTTCTCCCTCCGCACATCGAGAAGCGTCTCGGCGACGTCGTTGACCAGGGTGATGCTGCCCGTCCGATCGACCGCCACCAGGCCATCGCCCGTGCTCCGCAGGATCGCGGCCATCAGCTCTCGCTCGGCCTCGAGCGCGCTCCGCAACCCCGCAGAGGATTCCGCCGGGGCGATCTCGAGTGACGCGTCGCGCGTGCGCGTCCCTCGGGCGAGCTCCTCCCCACGCTCGCGCAGAACCTCGATCTGCTCGGCGACCCGGCCCCGGCGCTCTTCCGTCACGCGGCCCTCGCTCGGCGGCACACGATCCCTCGCGACCCCGGCGCCGTCGGCAGGTGCTTCCCCGGCGGGCCGAGGCCGCGGCGCACATACTCCGGCTCCAGCCCGAGCGCCTCGCAGATCCGCTCGAACGAGAAGCACCAGGAGCGATCGCTGCTGCCGAGCCAGCTCGCGGCCTCCCGACGGAGGCGCAGGGACGCCTCCGGCTTGCAGTAGATCTGGATCGCGTCCTGCAGGATCGCCAGCGCGAGCCGGGCCTCGCCGCTGAACGTCGTGGGTGACACGCGCTCGCCGAGGAACTGTGAGGCGAGGATGGTCTCGGGCGCGAGGAGGCGGACGTCCGCCTCCGCAGCGCCCTCCGGGGCGGCCCCGGGCTCGCGTCCGGGGACTTCGCCCGCCTTCGAGTTCCGTTGCTCGCGCTGCGAGTGATCTGATGCGTGGTTGTTCACGCGACCTCCTCCCGCGCGGATCTCTTCTCGTGAACCGCTTATCGCAATTCCGTTGCGACGGCCTCCCGCGCATGCGGGAGGGGCGAAAAAAAAAGTCGTGGGGCGAGCGCTCTTGACGAATCGCTCTGGCGCGTACACAAATACGTATATGACGCGCGGCTACTCGCGCGCAGCGGTCTGCACGAGGGTCGGGCTCCAGCCGCGGCAGGTCATCGACTGGGCGGAGAAGGGCGTCGTGCGGCCCGAGATCGCGGATACCGTCGGCGCCGGGAAGCCGCGCCTCTACTCCGAGGACAACCTGATCGAGTTCGTGCTGGCGAACGAGCTGGTCGGTCTCGGGCTGCCGGTCCGGGGGGCTGCGCGCTTCCTCCGCTTCTTGAGGACCCGGCCGCCCGGGTTCCTCAACACCATCGGCGCGCTCCGGCTGGCCCGTACGCGCGACGGGCGGCTCCACGTGGCGGGGCTCAGCCCGCGCGGAGCGCGGCACTGGGAGATGCTCGCCTCGGCGCGACGGAGCCCACGCCCTTCCGACGATATCGTGCTGTGGGTGGTCCTCGACCTCGACGCCGCCAGGCGGCGCCTCAAGGCATGACGCGTGTTGTCGCTGGTGCGGACGGGCGATGGGGGGCGAGGCTGCTTGACGGTCTCCTCGACCCGTCCTAGGGTGGCTGCCCGGCTGGGCGTGAAAGTGCTGCTCCCGTCCATCCTCGCCCGGTCGGGAGGCCTCACGTTGGCCACAGATCCGTTCCCGGGGCTCGGGAAATGACGCACGGCGCCTCGCCCGAGGACGCCGCCTTCGACGTGGTCGCGTTCGCTGCGTCGGCCGGAGGACTCACCGCGCTCAGCAGCGTGCTCAGCGACCTGCCGGCCGGTTTCCCGGCCTGCATCCTCGTGGTGCAGCACCTCGACCCGCGCCACCGCAGCCTCATGGCCGACATCCTGAGCCACCGCACGCGCCTGGAGGTGAGGCAGGCGGCGGACGGCGACCGCCTGGCGGTTGGGCGGGTCTACATCGCCCCGCCCAACCGGCACCTGCTGCTGAACGCCGACGGCAGCCTCTCGCTCACGCAGTCCGAGCTGGTGCACTTCGTGCGCCCCTCCGCCGACCTCCTGTTCGAGTCGGTGGCGGCGAGCTACAGGGACCGTGCGATCGCCGTCGTGCTCTCCGGCAGCGGCGGCGACGGCTCGATGGGGGTCAAGGCCATCAAGAAGATGGGCGGCACCGTCATCGCCCAGGACCAGCACACATCGGAGTTCTTCGGCATGCCCGGCGCGGCCATCGACAGCGGCAACGTCGACTTCGTCCTGCCCCTCGAGGAGATCGCGTCCGCGCTGGTGACGCTGATGAAGGGGCAGGTGCAATGAAGGACGTGGAAGACGGCCGGGCGCTCGAGGCGCTGCTCGAGCATCTGCGGAGCAGCCGCGGATTCGACTTCACCGGGTACAAGCGGTCGAGCCTCGCGCGGCGCGTGAGCAAGCGCACCCAGATGCTCAACCTGCAGGGCTACGGCGACTACCTCGAATACCTCGAGACCCATCCCGGGGAGTTCACCAACCTCTTCAATACCGTCCTGATCAACGTCTCGAGCTTCTTTCGCGACTCCCCCGCGTGGGAATACCTTCGCGCCGAGATCCTCCCGCAGCTGCTGGCCGCCAAGGCCGACGCGGAGCCCATCCGTGTCTGGAGCGCCGGGTGTGCCGGCGGCCAGGAGGCGTACAGCCTCGCGATGACGCTGGCGGAAGTGCTCGGCGCAGACGCGTTCAACCAGCGCGTCAAGATCTACGCCACCGACGTCGACGAGGACGCGGTCACGCAGGCCCGTCAGGGAAGCTACAGCGCCCAGGATCTCGAGCCCGTCCCCCCCGACCTCCGCGACAGGTACTTCGAGCGTGCGGCGGCCCGCCACGTCTTCCGCAAGGAGCTGCGCCAGGCGATTATCTTCGGGAACCTGAACCTGGTCCAGGACGCGCCGATCTCGCGTCTCGACCTGCTCGTGTGCCGCAACACCCTCATGTACTTCAACCTCGAGACCCAGCGCCAGGTCCTCGCCCGTTTCCACTTCGCGCTCAACGACGCGGGCTTCCTCTTCCTGGGGCGGGCGGAGATGCTCCTCATGCACACCAGCGTGTTCAGTCCGGTCAACCTGAAGCACCGCGTCTTCGTGAAGACCGCGAAGATCAACCTGCGCGATCGCCTGATGATCCTCGCCCAGACCGGCGATCAGGAGGCCGGGAGCCGCGTGTCACGCGAGGTCAGGCTGCGCGAGCTCGCGGTCGACGGCATCCCGGTGGCGCAGGTGGTGGTCGACACGAACGACGCGATCGTGCTCGCCAACGAGCAGACGCGTGTCCGCTTCGGGCTGAGCGCCGCGGACATCGGGCGCCCCTTCCGCGATGTGGAGCTGTGCTACCGGCCGGTCGAGCTGCGGCCGCTGATCGAGCAGGCGGTCGCGGAGCGCCGGCCGGTCGGGATGGCGAACGTCGAGCGTCCCGGCCCCAACGCGCAGGCGCGGTACTACGACGTGCAGGTGGCGCCGCTCCTCGACGACGGCGGCCCGGCGCTCGGGGTGGCGATCACGTTCACGGACGTCAGTCGCTACGCGCAGCTCCACGAGGAGCTCGAGCGGTCGAACGCCGAGCTGGAGACGGCCTACGAGGAGCTGCAGTCGACCAACGAGGAGCTGCAGACCACCAACGAGGAGCTGCAATCGACCGTCGAGGAGCTCGAGACGACCAACGAGGAGCTGCAGTCCTCCAACGAAGAGATGGAGACCATGAACGAAGAGCTGCAGTCGACCAACCAGGAGCTCCAGACGACGAACGACCAGCTGCACGGCCGCACGGGCGAGCTGAACCGCGCCAACGTCTTCCTCGAGTCCATCGTCGCCAGCATGCAGTCGGGGGTCGTCGTCCTCGACGCGAACCTCGCCGTCCAGATCTGGAACCGCAAGGCCGAGGACCTCTGGGGGCTGCGCGCCGACGAGGTGCGGGGGCAGAACTTCCTGAACCTCGACATCGGCCTGCCCGTGGAGCAGCTGAGGACGCCGCTGCGCGAGTGCGTGGCCGGGAACAGCGGCCCGCACGAGCTGAAACTCGAAGCGCGCAACCGGCGTGGCAAGGCCTTCAGGTGCCCCGTGGTGTGCTTCCCGCTCGCCGCGCCCGACAACCAGCCGCACGGCGTGATCCTGCTGATGGAGGAAGGCGGGTAGGCGCGCAGCGAGGGGCCCGCCCGGCGGAGCGCCCTGGCGGGCAGGCGCTGCCATGGCGCCCCCGTGCGCGGAGACGTGTCCGCCCAGCGCCCATCCGCGCCGTGCCGCGGGGAGGAGCACGAGCTGGATCGGGTGAAGGAACCGCCCAGCTGGCCGGTGTTTCCACCCCGACCACGTGGGCACCGGGCCCTACCCGAAAGTGGTGATTGACCGATGGCGTTTCGGACGGCACGAAACCTTTCATGCACTCCGGGACGATGGTGCGTCCGTCATCGACGTCGAAGACGGGTCTGGAACCAAGGACGCGTACCCGGGTACTCCTCGTCGATCCCCAGACCATCGTCCGCCAGGGCCTCCACCGCATCCTGGAGACGGACGACGCGATCGAGATCGTGGGTGAAACCGGAGACGGGCGCACCGCGGTCGAGATGACGGAGCGGCTCCGTCCCGACGTCGTTGTCATGGACGTGACGCTCCCCGAGCTGAACGGCATCGACGCGACCGCGCGGATCGTGGAGCGTGACAAACGCGTCAGGGTGCTCATCCTGACCTCGGTCTCTGACGACCTGGCCGTCCGTCGCGGCCTACGGGCTGGAGCGTCCGGCTACCTCCTCAAGGACTCGGAGGGCCTGGAGCTTCTGAAGGCGGTGAAGGCGGTCGCACGCGGCGAGTCCGCCTTCAGCCCCATGGTCTCGCAGATCCTCCTCAAGGACTACGTCGAAAACGAGGACGGAGGGGCCCTCGAGGATGATCTCACGCTGCTCACGGACCGCGAGCGCGAAGTCCTGCAGCTCGTCGCCGAGGGCAAGGTGAACAGCCAGATCGCTGGCGTCCTCTCGATCAGCGTCAACACCGTCGAGACGCACCGCAAGCGGATCATGGAGAAGCTCGACCTCCACACCACCGCCGACCTGGTCCGCTTCGCGATGCGGAAGCACATCGTCGCCTGAGGCCGCGGGCTCGGGTCGCGCCCTGGCGGCTGGCCGGTCCCTGTGCTTATCGGGGCGCATGACCCAGCTCGCCACCACCGCGGCCTTCCGGGAGTTCAGCGACCTCGCCGTGGCGCAGCGAAGTCGGTGATGCGGACGGCCGCCCGCATGGGAGCGGCCTGTAGCGACCCCTCGCGCCCGACGTCAATCCAGCCCGGCGTCGGCGTCGGAGGGATCGGTGTCGGTGGGATCGACCGCGTACGGATCGACGGCAGGCGCGCCGGGCCCGAGCTGCGGCCTGTCGTTCTCCGTGCCTGCCTCGTCCTCGGACGGATCGCGCGGGTCCGGATTGGCTTCCGGCCGTGCGGCCTCGCTCTCCGGCGCGCCGAGCTGCGTGGAGTCGTCGCCCGGGGCCGCCGGGGCGACGCTGCCGCCCGGGGCCGGAGCCTGCCCGTGCGCTGGGCCGCCCGTCACCCCGGGAGGAGACGCGCTCGCATCGTCGCCCTCCTCGGCCAGCGCGCGTGGTGCCGCGCCGACGAGGAAGGCCGTGAGCGCCAGGAGCGCGACGATGATTCTCATCCCTCATCAACAGATCCTCCGAGGACAGCCCATGTCAAATCGCGGCTCGATGCCGGCAACCGGAAGTCCGCGCCGAGCGGGGCCCTCGTCGTCGCCTGGCCGGAATCCCGAGGGCCCTCCGCGCCTGCGCGCCGCAGGGGGCGCCAGCGGCGCCGACGCATCCGCGACGGGGGTGGCGGTTTTTGACCACCTGCGCGCCGGCGGTCGCGGGTTTGTAGTCACGGACAAGCGGCACAGCGGTTGCAGTCGAATCGTGTCGCAGATGGGCATCTTCCGCAGGTTGCAGCCGCGTGCGTCCGCGGCGATGGCTCTTGCTGCGGACCCCGCCGCGGCGCTCGCCGACCGCTTGCGCGCGATCGCTGCCAGCGAGGTGCCCGAGGACGCGCTCCAGCCGGCGCTGCAGGCCATCCTCCAGGCGAGCGGCGCGCAGGCCGGAGCGCTCTGCCTCTTCGACGTACGCTACCGGCTCCTCCGGCTCGCCGCCGAGGTCGGGCTCTCGGACGAGGGCTGCCGGTTGCTGCGCAGCGTTCGGCAGGGCGATGCCCGGGGCTGGGAGGTGCCGCTCCGGAGCCTGCGTGATCGCCGGATAGAGCGCATCGAAGCCGCCCCGGGTACCCATCATCATCTGCCGGCACTCGTCGAGGCACCCATCCGCAGCGTCGCCTGCGTGCCGCTGTGCGCCGGGGAGACGCCGTTCGGGAGCCTGGTCCTGGTGGCGCTCGAGCCGCGCGCGCTCTCCGAGGGGGACATCCAGCAGCTCGAGGGCCCGCTCGGCGAAGTAGTGCGGATGATCGCGGCCGCACGCCGCGTGCGGGCCGCTGAGGCGACCCCGGCGGCCGAGGATGCGGTGGCGGCCGGCGCCGCCGAGAGGGCCGAGCTGCTCGCGGTCGCCGAGCGGGAGCGCGCGGAGATGGCCGTTGCGCTCGAAGAGGCCGCCGGGCAGGCGCGCGCGGCCGAAGCGGCGCGGGCGGCGGTCGAGGCGGAGCTGGAGAGCGTGCGGAACGAGCGCGGGCGGAGGGATACGGAGCTGGCGGAGGTCCGGGCGCGCTTCGACGAGCTCGCCGCGCGCGGCAGCGCGGTCGAGAGCGAGACGGGCGCGCTGCGCGAGACGGTCGCCGCCCTGCGCACCGAGCTCCAGGTGCTCACCGCTGGGCGCGATGAGCTGCACGCTGCGCTGGCGGAGCTCCGGGCCGAGCGCGACCGTCTCGCCGCCGACGCCGAGGTGGTGAGGCCAGCCCATACGCCCTCCGAGGACGTGCTCGGGTCCGAGACGGCCGAGTTGGACCCCGAGGTCATACCCGTCGTCACGGTAAGCGCGCCCGTGGGGGAAGAGTTCGAGCCGGTGGAGAGGTCCCATGTGCCGGCCGCAGCGCCGGCCCTCGCCGCCGAGCCGCTCGCGGGTGAGGCGGGCAGGACGCGGCGCCTGGTCGCGGTGCTCGACACCGACCCGGCGTGGGCGGGCGCAGCCATCGACGGGACCGACGTGGCAGTCGTCGAGCCAGCAGGCGACGTGGTCACCCGACTCACGGGGGTGACGCCCGCGCGCCTGGTCGTCAACGTGGCCGCCCCGGGCGCGCTCGCAGCCATGAGCGCGCTCCGCGCGGCCGGCGCGAGCGGACGCTTCTGGGGTTGTCTCTCCTCCCCGACGAGCGACAAGGCCCTCCCGCTCGGCATGATCGAGGCGACGACGCGCCCCCTCGACCTGGACGTGGTCCTTGCCCTGCTCGCCGGCCACGCCAAGCGCGGCACGCGCGTCGTGACCGCGGGTGCGGACGGCGACACGCTGATGAGCCTGCGCCACGCCCTCACGCGCCAGGGGCTGTCGGTGTCGATGGCGTGGGATGCCAAGCAGGCGGTGGATCTCTTCGACGCGGTCCGCCCCGAGGTGGTGGTGCTCGATCTCGACCTGCGCCCACGCAGCGCCTACGAGCTGGTTGTCCGCCTGGCCGGCGCGAGCCCGGTGCCGAGCCTCGTGCTCGTCTACGGCGACGAGGACGACACCGCCGCCGGCTTCGCTGCCGCGCTCGCGCGCAAGGCCCCGGCGAGCCTCCCCGTACCGCGCGACCGTCTGCTCGCCGACGTGCTCGCGCAGAGCGAGGCGTCGCCGGGGCAGCGGCTGGAGAAGGTCCGTGCGCTGCAGGGGGGGCGGTAGACGGCCAGTCCCGGCGGCCCCTCAAGTGGGCGCCCTTTTCGCCCGACAAATGGAGGGAGGACCCCGGCGGGAGGCGCTTGCCCGCGGGGGGTCGGAGCGAAGGACGCAGCGTGGAGAGTACCCCTGGGCCCCAGGTCCGCCGCGGCCCGGCCGGTCCGCGTCCGGCCGAGAATCCGGTGGCCTCGCGCCTCGCCGGGCAGCTGCGCGAGATCGCCACCGGCGCCGCCGCTCCCGAGGACATGCTCGAGCCCGCGCTGCGGGCCGTGCTCGAGGCGAGCCGTGTCAGCGCCGGTGCCGTCTGCCTGTTCGACCAGCGCCACGACCTGCTCCGGCTCGCTGCGGAGGTCGGGCTCTCGGACGAGGGCTGCAAGCGGCTGCGCCAGGTGCGCCGTGGGGGGACGGCCGGGTGGGACATGCCGCTCCACGGCCTGCTCAACCGCCGCGTCTACCTGATCGAGAGCGCGGCGCGGAACCGCTACGTCCCGCCGCTGGTCGACGCGGCGACCTCCGTCAGGGCGGTTGCCTGCGTGCCGCTCTATGCCGGCACGACACCGGTCGCGAGCCTCGTCCTGGTTGCAATCGCGCCGGAGCGGATCACCGAGGAGCAGCTCGCGCCGCTCTCCGAGCCGCTGCGCGACCTCGCGCACATGATCGAGGCCGCGCGCCGGCGCGGGGCGACGGCAGCGCCGGCCGGCACGCCGCCCGCGCCCGTCCGCCCTGCGGCTGAACGCGACCGGAGGGAGGCGGCGCGGGTGCAGTCGCCAGTCACCTCGGTGGCCGCGGCGGAGGCGCGCGAGGCGGCGGCCGAGCCCGTTGGGAACGAGACGCGCGAGGCCGAAGAGGTCGAGCGCCTGATGGCCCGGCTCGCCGAGGCCGAGGCCGCCGCCGAGCGCGAGCGGGAGCGGCTGCGCGCCTCGGAGGGCGAGCGGGAGCAGCTCGCGGCCCAGTTGCGCGAGGCCGCCACGCGCGAGGAGCGGGCGGGCGACGAGATCGCGCGGCTCATGGCGGACACGGGCACCTTCCTGGCGGAGCGGGAGCAGCTGGCGGAAGCGCGGGCCCGGGAGGACGAGGCACGTGCGCGCCACGCCGATCTCGAGATGCGCGTCGAGGGCCTGCGCGCGGAGCGCGAGGCGGAGGTGGTAGCCGTGAGCGCCCGGCTCGAGAGCATCGCGGCCGAGCGCGACCGCCTGAGCGCGGCGCTGGCCGAAGTGCAGGCCGAGCGCGACTGCCTTGCGGCCGAGGCGACGCGCCATGTGGCGGGTGAGGCGCGGCCGCCGCAGTCCGGCCTCGCGCCCGCGGACATCGTGGTCGTGGACGACGAGCCGGCGTGGGCGGCCGCCGCAGCCGGGGGACGGCAGGTGAGGGTGATTCCGCCCGGGGACCCCGCGCTCCAGTCTCTCGGCGGAACGCCGCCCGCGTGCGTCGTCGTCAACCTCGCCGCACGCGGCGCGCTCGCCGCGCTCGCCACGCTGCGCGAGCCCGGATCGAGCGCGCGCATCTGGGGCTGCCTCGCGACGCCGGGCGCGGGGCGCGCGCTGCCCCTCGGCCCGGTGGAGCCCGTCGTCCGGCCCGTCGAGCCGGGCGCGGTGCTCGCCACCCTCCGGCGCCACGCCGCGGGCGGCGCTCGGATCCTGACCGTCGGGGCCGACGCGGATGCGCTCATCAGCCTCCGCCTGGCGCTCGTGCGCGAGGGCATGTCGGTCTCGATGGCGTGGGACGGCGCGCGCGCCGTCCAGCTGTTCGGCACGGAGCGGCCGGAGATCGTGGTGATCGACCTGGCGCTGCCCGGACGGGCGGGCTACGCCCTCGTCGCCGAGCTCGCGGCCTGTGACCCGCCGCCGGTCGCCGCGCTCATTCCCGGTGACGACGACGCAGCCACCGCCTTCGCCGCCACGCTCGCCGGGCAGGCGCACGCCGAGCGGACGCTGCCGCTCGCCGACCTCGTCGCCCGGCTGCCTGGGCGGGAGTAGGCCGCGCCCGCCGGCGCGTTTGTTTGTCGGGCAGCGGCGGACGTGGTACGCGCCCGTCGTCGCGGCGGGCGCCCCGGCGCCCGCGCGCTCGCCGCCGTGCCGCCCACTCTCGACCTGATCGTGCAGCCCGGGCTCTCTCCAAGCCAGAGCCTGGCCGCCGATCGGCGGCTGCTCGACGAGGCCCGGACGGGGCAGGGGGCGCTCCGCGTCTACGACCTCGCTGGCGAGGTGCTGTCGCTCGGCCGCTACCACCTGGCGCCGGAGGCGCCCGCCGGCTCGGGGGTCGACGTCTGGCGGCGCCGCTCCGGCGGGCGCGCCATGCCGTGGGGGGAGGGGTTCGTCGGTCTCTCGCTCGTGCTGCCCCACCGCGGAGCGCTGGTGGGGTCCGATCCCCTCGCGCTCGCGCCCGAGCAGGTCATGAACCGCTGCGTGCGCGGCATCCTCGAAGCCTGCGAGCTGTGCGGCATCCCGGCCCTCTACCCCGGCCGAGACCTGATCACCGTCGGGCGCCGCATCCTCGCCCTGGTGTCCTTCGAGGTCGAGGCCTCGGGGGTGCTCCTCTTCGAGGCGGTGATCGCCAGCGGGCGAGACTTCAGCGTGCTGCCGGGCCTGCTCGACCGCGCGGACCCGCGCGGCGTGGTGAAGGCCGGCATGCTGACGCCCGGGGACACGACCAGCCTGGCACGACTGCTCGGCCGCGCGCTCGACGCCGCGGAGGTCGCCGACCGCCTCCGGCGCGGCTACGAGCGGCGGCTCGGCGTGAGCTTCCGGGAGCGGACGCTCGAGCGCGGCGCCGCCCGCGACGAGGCGGGGTGGCTCGGCCAGCGCCGCCTCGGCGCGCACCTCGACCGGCACGCGTCGGCCGCCACCCAGCTGGGCGTCCTCGAGGCGCACCTGGCGCTCGCGGGCGGCCGCATCGAGGAGGCCATGCTGGCCGGCGACTTCATCGCCAACTCGCCGGCCGTCGAGCGCCTCGAGCGGGCGCTGCACGGCTGCCCGGCGGAGCCGGCCGCGGTGGAGGCGATGGTGGCCGGCGTCTTCGCCCGGCCGGAGAACTTCATCCTCGGCGTCGGCCCCGTCGAGACGGTGGCCGGGACGATCGCGCAGGCGCTCGCATCATGACCCGGGCCGAGCGCCTCCGTGCGCCGGATCCCGAAATCTGCCGCGCGGCCATCGCCGAGCTGGCCGAGCGGGGCAGGGCGACCCCCGAGGAACTCGCCGCCCTCGCCGACTGCCTGGGCGCCGGCCGCAAAGTGGTGGAGCGCCCGGCGGCCGAGGCGTTCGCTGCGCTCGCGGCGCGCGGCGCCCCGGTCGAGGACGTGCTCCTTGCCGCTCTCGCGTCGCCGCTCCCGCGCCGGCGCTGGGGCGCGGCCTTCGCGCTCTCGCTCGTGGGCAACCCGCCCGCGGCGACGCTCCCCGTCCTGCTCGAGACGCTCGGCGACGACGACGGCGACCTGCGCTGGGCGGCGGCGGCGATCGTCGTGCGTCTGGGCGACCGGGCCGCGGTGGACGAGAGCCTGCGCGCGCTGCTCACCACCGGCAACGCCGTACAGCGCAAGATGGTGCTCTACTGTCTGCGCGACCTGGGGGCCCGGACGCCTGAAGTCGAGCAGGCGGTGCTGCACGCGCTCGGCGACCAGGAGCGCGACGTGCGGCTCGCTGCCGTCGCCGCGCTCGCGCGCCTCGCGCTCGATCGCGGTGGGGCGGCGGCGCAGCTCGTCCGTGCGCTCGAGACCGGCGACGAGCGCGTGCGCCGCGCGGCTGCGGCGGGGCTGGGCGCCCTCGGCGAGCGGAGCGCGCCGGTGCTGGCGGCGCTGCACGCGGCGAGCGCCAGCGCCGACCGCTCGCTCCGGCGCGCGGCGGAGGGGGCGCTCCGCCAGCTCGGGGGCGAGTAATATCTCAGTGGACGGGCGCGTCCGCGTGCCCGTTGCCGCGCGCCCGGGTGGGCTCGAAGGTGAGCCCGCCCGCTCCGGCGTTCACCACCAGCCGGTCGCCGTCGCGGATCTCCCCCGCGATGAGCTTCTGCGCCAGCGCGGTCTCGACCGTGCTCTGCACGACGCGCTTGAGCGGCCGGGCGCCGTAGACCGCGTCGAACCCGCGCTCGGCGAGGAAGTCCTTGGCCTTGTCGGTGAACACGAGCTCGAGGTGGCGGTCCGCGAGCCGGGCCTGGAGCCGCGCGAGCTGGATGTCGACGATCTGCCGCAGGTGGGAGCGCGTCAGCGGGTGGAAGACCACCACGTCGTCGACGCGGTTCAGGAACTCGGGGCGGAAGTGCTGGCGGAGCGCCTCCAGCACCTCCTGCTTCATGGCGTCGTAGGCGCCGGGGTCGTCGCCGCCGCGGTAGCCGGTGAGCAGCTGGCTGCCGACGTTGGAGGTCATGATGACGACCGTGTTCTTGAAGTCGACCGTGCGGCCGTGGCCGTCGGTCAGGCGGCCGTCGTCGAGGATCTGGAGGAGCACGTTGAAGACGTCGTGGTGGGCCTTCTCGATCTCGTCGAAGAGGATGACGCAGTACGGCCGGCGGCGGACGGCCTCGGTCAGCTGCCCCCCCTCCTCGTAGCCCACGTAGCCGGGCGGCGCGCCGATCAGCCGCGCCACGGTGTGCTTCTCCATGTACTCGGACATGTCGAGGCGGACGAGCGCCTGCTCGCTGTCGAAGAGGAACTCGGCGAGCGCGCGCGCGAGCTCCGTCTTCCCCACGCCCGTCGGCCCGAGGAAGATGAACGAGCCGATCGGCCGGTTCGGGTCCTTGATGCCGGCGCGGGCGCGGAGGACGGCGTTGGCGACCGCCGTCACCGCGTCGTCCTGCCCGACCACCCGCTTGTGGAGGTGCTCGGCCAGGTGGACGAGCTTCTCGCGCTCGCCCTCGACCAGCTTGGAGACGGGGATCCCGGTCCAGCGCGACACGACCTCGGCGATGTCCTCTTCGTCGACGCGCTCCTTGAGCAGCCGCCGACCGCCGTCCTCGCTCGCCGCGAGCCGCGATTCCTCCTGCGCGAGCTGCTTCTCGAGCTGGGCGAGCTTCCCGTACCTGAGCTCGGCGACCTTGTTGAGGTCGTACTGCCGCTCGGCGCGCTCGATCTCGAGCTTCGTCTGCTCGATGTCTTCTCGGAGCGTACGCAGCCCGGCGATCGCGCCCTTCTCCCGATCCCACTGGGCGCGGAGCGCGCTCGCCTGCTCGCGCAGGTCGGCCAGCTCCTTCTCGAGCCGCGCGAGGCGCTCGCGCGAGCCGGGGTCGGCCTCCTTCTTGAGCGCCTCCCGCTCGATCTCGAGCTGCATGACCTTGCGGTCGACTTCGTCCAGCTCCTCGGGCTTCGAATCGATCTCCGTGCGGAGCCGCGCCGCCGCCTCGTCGACCAGGTCGATCGCCTTGTCGGGCAGGAAGCGGTCGGCGATGTAGCGGTGCGAGAGCGTCGCGGCGGCGACCAGCGCCGCGTCCTTGATCTCGACGCCGTGGTGCACCTCGTAGCGCTCCTTGAGCCCGCGCAGGATCGAGATGGTGTCTTCGACCGAGGGCTGATCGACCAGCACGGGCTGGAAGCGGCGCTCGAGGGCCGCGTCCTTCTCGATGTGCTTGCGGTACTCGTCGAGCGTGGTCGCGCCGATGCAGTGCAGCTCGCCGCGCGCAAGCATGGGCTTCAACAGGTTGGAGGCATCCATCGCTCCCTCGGCCGCGCCCGCGCCGACCACCGTGTGCAGCTCGTCAATGAACAAGATGATGTCGCCGCCCGAGGTCTGCACCTCCTTGAGCACCGCCTTGAGTCGCTCCTCGAACTCGCCGCGGAACTTGGCGCCGGCGACGAGGGCGCCCATGTCGAGCGCGATGATGCGCTTCTGCTTGAGCCCTTCGGGCACGTCGCGCTTCACGATGCGCTGCGCGAGGCCCTCGACGATCGCCGTCTTGCCCACGCCCGGCTCGCCGATGAGGACCGGGTTGTTCTTCGTGCGGCGCGACAGGACCTGGATCACGCGCCGGATCTCGTCGTCGCGCCCGATCACCGGGTCGAGCTTCCCCTGCGTGGCGAGCCTGGTGAGGTCACGCCCGTACTTCTCGAGCGCCTGGTAGGTGGTCTCGGGATCGGGCGAGGTGACGCGCTGGTGGCCGCGCACCTGCTGGAGGGCCGTCATGAGCCGCTCGCGCGTGAGGCCGAGGCCGCGGAAGACGCCGCCCTCGGCCAGCATGGCGAGGAGGAGGTGCTCGACGCTCAGGTACTCGTCCTTGAGCGCGCGCATCTCGTCCTCGGCCTTGGTGAGCAGCTGCGAGAGGCGCTGGGTGATGAACGTCTGCGAGGGGCCGGCGGCGGGGCCGGAAACCTGCGGGCGGCGCGCGAGCTCGCGCTCGACGGCCTCGAGAGCGGCGCGCGGCGCCACGCCGGCCGCCTCGAGCAGGTTGGGCGCGAGGCCGTCGGGCTGCTCGAGGAGGGCCAGCAGCAGGTGCTCGACGTCGATGCCCTGGTGGCTGCGGCGCGTGGCGATTCCCCCTGCCGCCTGGAGCGCCTCCTGGGCCTTGTGGGTCATCCGGTTCACGTCGACCATCGAGGCCCAAGCTGCGCACGCGCGCCTGCCCCGTCAAGGCAGGACGCGGCCGAGACCGGTCAGCGGGCGGCGCGCGACGCCTCGCCGGCGGGCCCGGAGACGAGCCGCGGGGCGCGCGTCCACAGCAGATCGATCAGGCGCGCCAGGAGGAGCACCGCCTCGTCCCACACGGTACGCGTGATCTCGCGCAGGCTCGCCGCCACGCCCGACTGGCTCCGCTTCAGGCGCGAGGAGCGACCGCAGCCGCCCATCTGGAGCGCGAGATGGGCCGCCACGGCGTCACGCTCGCGTACGCACAGCTTGTAGTAAGTGCCCGACGGGCGGCGCTCGGCCGCGATATCGAACGCGATGCCGGCCAGCTTGAGGCAGCGCTCGCGCCGTCCGAGCGCGGCGCCCTCGCGGTCGCACACGAAGACGACGGCCCGGGGCTCCGCTTCCACCGCCTTCTCCATCCCGTCACCTCCGCGGCTCGATGTGCCGGCCGCTTGTAGCGCGCGCCGGGCGGGGGCGCAACTCGACGATTGCCTCGCGCGGGCGCGGGTGGTAACCCGCGAACGTGCGGCGCCGGGACTTCGCCGGGGCGACCGTCGAGCTCGTGCGCGGAGACATCACCGCGCAGGCGACCGACGCGATCGTGAATGCGGCCAACACGACGTTGCTCGGCGGCGGCGGGGTCGACGGCGCGATCCACCGCGCCGGCGGGCCAGGGATCCTGGCCGAGTGCCGAACGCTCGGCGGCTGCGCCACCGGCGACGCGAAGCTCACGCGCGGGGGGCGGCTGCCGGCCCGCTTCGTCATCCACGCCGTCGGCCCGGTCTACCGAGACGGCCGGCACGGGGAGCCCGAGCTGCTCGCGAGCACCTACCGCCGGAGCCTCGAGGTCGCGGTGGATCACGGTCTCGAGTCGGTCGCGTTTCCCTCCATCTCGACCGGCGCCTATCGCTTCCCCATCGCAGAGGCCGCGCCCGTCGCCCTCGGCACCGTGGCCCGCTTCTTCGCGGCACGGCCAGGCACGCTCACCCTGGTTCGCTTCGTCCTCTTCAGCGAGGCGGACCTGGCCGCGTACGAGAGGGCGCTCGCGGCGTTGCCCGGCCCGCCGGCCTGAGCCGCGCCGGCTTGCGACCCCGGTCGCGGCGTGGCACAGGGATTCTAGGCCGCCGCGCCGACGCGGCGGGGAGGAGAGAACGGCGATGCGCAGAGTCCTCGTGGCCCTAGTGATCCTGAGCGTCGCGCTGGGCCGGCCGGCGTCCGCCCGGGCGGAGGGCGCGGCCGCCGAGTTCGGGCTGGCGGTCGGCGCCGCGGCGGGCAACCTCGTCTACCTCCCCGTGAAGGGGATCGTGGCGCTCGGCGGCCTCGCGCTCGGCGCCGTAACCGGCCTCCTCACCGGCGGCGACCTGCGCGCCGCCTACGCCGTCTGGGTGCCGGCGGCGAGCGGGACCTACTTACTCACGCCCGCCGAGCTCGAGGGCACGGAGCCGATCGAGTTCTTCGGCTCCGACTACGTCGATCGGCCGTCCACGACGACGGCTGCAGTCGAGGCCGCGGGCATCTATGAGATGCAGTACTCGAAGTGAAGCGTCACGAGCGCCGCGGCCCACGGCGCGAGCGAGCACGCCGCGTAGACCGCGGCGCTGAAGACGAGGGCCGGTGCCGCCAGCCGGCTCCGACGCACGTGCCAGAGGAGCAGCAGGCACGCGCATGCTTGCAGCTTGAAGAGGAGGAGTGCGAAGCCGGGCCCGACGTGGGCAAGCGCCCACACGAGCAGCGGGTTCCCTTCCGGCACGCCGGCGTGGATGCCGACGTAGCTCGCGATTCCGTCGAACACCTGCAGCGCCAGGTTCACGCTCACGAGCGCGAGGATCCCGCGCTCGGTCTGCGGTCGCATCGGAGCCCCTCCTTTCGACCCGGACCGCCCTGCACGGGGGTGGCCGAGCCGTGGGCGGACTCTCGCGCGGACCCGTGCGCGCCGTCAAGGGCGTCTGCTGTGCGGTCTGCGCGGTGAAGATCCCGGGAATCAGCCGGCGCCGGCGTCGCGCTCGACGCGGCGGAGGAAGTAGGTACGGGAGCCGCCGTTGACGAGGCCCTCGATCCGGACCGCGGTCCCGGGAGGGGCGTCGCGCAGCTGGGCGACCAGAGCTTCCGGTCCCACGACGAGGAAGTTCGGCGTGAAGGGTGCGACCACGGCGAGCACGTCCTTCCCGTCGAGCGGCTGGTCGCCGCCCACGGTGCGCGCCTTGGTGACGCCGAGCCAGCGCTGCGCCTCCGTCTTCGCACCGAGGAAGGCGAGGGAGGTGACCGTGAAGCCGGTCCGCTTGGCTGCCACCTCGGTCGGCTGGATCACGCCCTCGAGCTTCAGGAGAAGCGGCGGCCCGCCGGGAACGGGACCGGGGACGCCCGGCGCGCGCTGGGCGGCCGCGCCGGCCGCCGTCGCGAGGAGCGCGAGCGCGACGATCGCGAGACGCGACATGCGACGAGGATACCCCCGCGGCCGCGCCGCTCAACCGGGCGCACCGCGCGCGGTGGCGACGTGCCCGGCGACGTGGTATCCGAGTCCGCCGCGCTTGGAGAGGTGACCGAGTGGTCGAAGGTGCACGCCTGCTAAGCGTGTGTAGGGGTAGTACCCCTACCGAGGGTTCGAATCCCTCCCTCTCCGCTCACGTTTACCGGCTGCCGAGCCAACGGTCGGCGGCCATCTTGGCGTTACGGAACTCCGTCGCGATGGATGCGGCGCAGCCCGGTGATATCGTCCCCTTCTTCGCAGCCGTGGCGGCGAGCCCGGCCGCCTGCTTCAGCGCCCTGATGCCTCTCCGCATCAGTCGCTTGGCCTTCTTCTTGCCGCTCGTGCGCGCCGCCCGAGAGAGCAACTGCTGCGCTGTATCGAGTCGCTGGACCAGCGCCGCCGGCAGGCTCTCGCCGGTGCAGAGAGGCCGCGTAACGGCCATCTCGATGGCGCACCCGCCCGTACACGCCCCCACACACTTCGGTCCCGTCGAATCCACCAGTGATCCCTGATCCGCACATGCTCGGCCCCTCCCCTGGTCGTGCGGCACACACACCGTGACGGTCCCCGTACAGCGCCCGCCCCGACCATCGCCGGCTGTGAAGCCGATGTGGTAGACGCGGCCGTCGCCGCCTCCTTGGCGCTCAGCGCGCAAGCTGGCGGTCGGGCTCCCGACACCGCTCGCATCAGGACAGGTGTTCCCCTCGCCGCGACCATTGAATGGTTCATCCTGCGTGATGCCCGTGATGGTAACGGCAACCGGGTCCCCGTCCGGGTCCGTCACGCCAACGACGGACACGTTCACGAACCGGTGGTTCGGCGGCCAGAGTACGGCGGGGCTGGTGGCTGCGGCGCTGCAATCCGGCGGGAGGTTCCCCGGGATGGTGGTGGTGGGCGGCCGCGTGCTGGTCGCGGAGGTGGTGGATGTCGTTGTGGTCGGGGGGCGCGTGGTCGACATCGACGTTGTCGTGGACGTGCTGCTGCTCGACGTCGCACTGATGGTCGTGCTCGTCGGCTGGGTCGTGATAGTCGATGAGGTAGTGGTCGTCGGCCGTGTTGTCGTCGTGGACGTGCTCGTCGTCGATGTCGCGGTCGTCGTGGTGCTCGAGGTGGTCGTGCTGCTCGAGGTGGTCGTCGGCGGGTGAGTCGCGGTAGTGGAGGAGGTGGTCGTGGTGGTAGACGTGGAGGTGGTCGTGGATGAGGTCGCGATCACGTCGGCCCAGAGTTCGACGCCGGTCGTTGGTTCGAAGGCGCTGAAGAAGAGCGTCCCGTTCACGTTCTTCAGGTCGAAGGGCTGTGAGCTGCCGGCGCCGGGGTTGATGTCCTGGACCAGGACCGTGCCATCGCCCGTGCCGTCGCTCCTCCAGAGCTCGATGCCGTTGGTGCTGTCGTCGGCCGAGAAGAAGAGCGTTCCGTCCACGTTCGTCAGGTCGAGGGGCTGTGAACCGCCGGCGCCGGGGTTGATGTCCTTGACCAGGACCGTGCCGGCGGCCGTGCCGTCGCTCTTCCAGAGCTCGATGCCGTTGGTGCCGTCGTCGGCGGAGAAGAAGAGCATCCCGTCCACGTTCGTCAGCGCGATGGGGTCTGAACTGCCGGCGCCGGGGTTGATGTCCTGGAGCAGGGCCGTGCCGGCGGCCGTCCCGTCGCTCTTCCAGAGCTCGATGCCATCGGTGCCGTCGTCGGCCACGAAGAGGAGCGTCCCGTTCACGTTCGTCAGGAAGCGGGGGTCTGAACTGCCGGCGCCGGGGTTGATGTCCTTGACCAGGACCGTGCCGGCGGCCGTCCCGTCGCTCTTCCAGAGCTCGATGCCATTGGTGCCGTCGTCGGCCCGGAGGAAGAGCGTCCCGGCCACGTTCGTCATGTTTTGGAAGGGTAGCGAACTGGCGGCGCCGGGATTGATGTCTTTGACGAGGACCGTGCCGGCGGCCGTGCCGTCGCTCTTCCAGAGCTCGAAGCCGTTGCTGCCGTCGCCGGCCGAGAAGAAGAGCGTCCCGTTCACGTTCGTCAGGTTTCTGGGGAATGAACTGCCGGCGCCGGGGTTGATGTCCTTGACGAGGACCGTGCCGGCGGCCGTGCCGTCGCTCTTCCAGAGCTCGATGCCGTTGGTGCCGTCGCCGGCCGAGAAGAAGAGCGTCCCGTTCACGTTCGTCAGGGCTCCGGGGAATGAACTGCCGCCGGGGTTGATGTCCTTGACCAGGGCCGTGCCGGCGGCCGTCCCGTCACTCTTCCAGAGCTCGAAGCCGTTGGTGCCGTCGCCGGCCGAGAAGAAGAGTGTCCCGTCCACGCTCCTCAGGTTTCCGGGGAATGAACTGCGGCCACCGGGGCCAATGTCCTTGACGAGGACCGTGCCGGCGGCGGTGCCGTCGCTCTTCCAGAGCTCGATGCCGTCGATACCGTCGTCGGCCGCGAAGAAGAGCGTCCCGTTCACGTTCGTCAGCGAGATGGGGTCGGAACTGCCGCTGCCGGGGTTGATGTCCTTGACGAGGAGCGGGCTTTCCGCTGCTGCTGGCCATCCCGCCACCGTCATCGCCAAGAGCCCGAGGCGGAGCGAGAGACTGAACAGGGGAGTCATTCGGCTCATGGCCGTTCCTCCAGGTAGAATACGCCCCTTGGCGGCGTCGCCGTACCCTTCATTACCACAGCGCCGGAGCATCGATGGTCGCCCGCCAGCGGCGCGATGCTGTGGTATGTCCACGGCGTGCGCGCGGGCGGCCGGGCGGAACTGTCGCTAGTTGCTGACCGAGGCCAGGTGGTCGTGCAGGCCCTGGCCGTAAGCGGTGGGCGTGCCGCTGTAGTCCGTGATCAGGGACGGCCCGGAAGAGCAGTCCCAGGTGTTCCACGTCCAGCCGAGGTATCCGACTGTGTGCGAGTCGGCCCAGTTCATCAGGGTGTCGACGAAGACGTGGGCACAGTCGTTCTCACCGATCTCGCCGAGCGTCAGCGGCACCTGCGCGGCAACCGGCGCCAGCTGGCTGTCGTAGCAGGAGGTGTTCGAGCACGAGTTGAAGTTGTAGATGTGCGCGGACGCGGCGAGGTTGCCGGTCGAGTCGGTCGGCTTGTACTGCAGCCACTGGGTCAGGTCGTTGGAGTAGGCCAGGCCGCCGAGCAGGATGACGTTCGTCGCGCCGGTGACCCGGACCGCGTTGACCAGGCTCTGGAAGCCGGCCACCTGGTACGCGATGGCCGGACAGGTGCCACCGTCACGCCAGCACACCCAGCCCGCGGTCTCGTTGCCGCTGGCCCGCTCCGGGTAGGGCTCGTTGAACAGGTCGAAGACGACCGCGTTGTTGCCCTTGAAGGCGTTGGCCACGCCGGTCCAGAAGGACGGCGCGTACTGTGCGTCCGGCATCGGCTTCTGGCAGGTCGCCTTGACGTCCGAGCAGGCGGCCGACGGCCCGGTGTACTGGCCATAGCTCCAGTGCATCTCGACGATCGGCGTGATTCCGTTGGACACGAGCAGGTTCACATAGTCCTTGACAGCCTGCTGGTACGTCGCGCCGCCGTACTGCACCGGCACGTCGCTCGTACCCAGCCAGCACTCCTCGTTCAGCGGGACGCGGACGGCACGTACCTTCCACGAGCGGATCGCGGTGACCGAAGCCTGGTCCATCGGGCCGTCCCAGATGCCAGTGCCCTGGATGCAGGCGAACTCGCCGCCGGAGCGGTTGACCCCAAGCAGGCGGTATGTCGCGCCGCTGGAGGTGACCAGCCGGTTGCCTGATACGTGCAGCGCCGGCGCGGAGCCACCACCGCCACAGCCCGCGCTCGGGCTTACGCCGCGGTTCGGGCTGACCCACTGGTTGACGATCGCGTAGTAGCCGGCGCTGCCCGAAGCGTTGGAGGGCATGCTGGCGCCGGCGAAGCTGGCCGCAGCCAGCGCTGCCGCGGCACGCGCCGCCAGCAGGGCAATGTGTCGATGTTTCATCTGATGATCTCCTCCCGGGCGCTGAGGTGATCACCAATGGAAGCGCTCCGGGGCATGGTGCGCGACTCAACCGGGTAGGTCAAGCCGACCGTCGTACCGACACGCGGCGGTGAGCGCCGTGCCGCTTGCGGGCTATGATCGCGGCCACGACGCACGTACCGTGAAGGCGTGCTCGACGGCAGCGCCAGATTCAAGGTCGCCTGTAAAAGCTGCGCGATGCGGCTCGCGGTGGACCGCATCCGCGACGCGGAGGCGACGGCGATGGCGAGGCACCTGTGCGAAGACCATCCCGAGCTTGGCGTCAGCCGAGGCGCCGCGCTGGGCGAGGTTTTCGAGCACTTCCGGGTGACGCCGACCGACTGAGCTACTCTTGCTGGCCACCACGCGTGGACGCGGACGGCGCGTGAGTGGTCGAGGAGGGGGGACGCTCAGCCGACGGCACCGGAGACGAGCAGCACGGCGAGGATTGCCGAGAGCGCGAGCCGGTACCAGCCGAAGGGCGCAAGGCCGTGGCGGGTGAGGAACGACACCAGCCAGCGCACGGCGAGCGCGGCGGACACGGTCGCCACGGCGAAGCCGAGGATCATGGGCTGGGCGCCGAGCTGCTCGAACATGGAGGGACCGCCAGCGGCCGCCGCGTGCCGCAGGTTGCCGACCAGGTCGTGCACGCAGGCGGCTCCCAGCGTGGGCAGACCGAGCAGGAACGAGAACTCGGCCGCTGCCACGGTGCCCAGGCCGAGCACCATGCCTCCGCCGATCGTCACCATCGAGCGTGACGTGCCGGGCCAGAGGGCGAGTGTCTGAAACAGCCCGATGCCGAGCGCCGTCCGCCACGACATGGCCGCCACGTCACTGCTCCCGCGGTCACCTGATCCGCCGAGCCAGATCATCCACAGCCCGCCCGCTGCCAGCGCCGCCAGCACCGGCCAGTCGCTGAACAGCGTCGCCTTGATGGCCTTGCTCAGGAGCAGGCCCGCAGCCGCCGCGGGGACGAACGCCAGCGCCACGCTGCAAGCCAGCCGCAAACCGTCGGCGTCGCGGCCCACGAGGCCGCGCGCCATCTGCACGACGCGCGACCGATAGAGAGCGAGGACCGCCAGGATGGCGCCGCCCTGTACGACGACGAGGTAGGCGTCCAGCGCCTCCTTCGTCTCCGGCCGATCCAGGTGCAGGAGCGACGAGGCGAGGATCAGATGCCCCGTCGAGCTCACCGGAAGATATTCCGTGATGCCCTCCACCAGCCCCAGCACGATCGCCTGCCACCACGCGAGCACGTCGCCCTCCTCCCGTGCGAACATAGCCTCGGCGCGAACGGCGTGCCACCGCCCCGCGTCCAGCCCGAGCGGGGATCGTTCCCGGGCTACAGCATGCCGTGCCGCGTGCGCACGCGCTCGGCCGCCTCGCCGATGTAGAGCCGGAAGTGCCCCGGCGGTCCCTCGACCAGGTAGGGCTGGGGATATGCCGGGCCGTTCACCCGCTTGAGCCACCGCCTGAGGACGTTGATCTCGCGCGCGCTGGCCACGTCGAGCTCGAGGCAGTTCTCCTCCACCCGGACCGTGCTGCGGGACACCTTGGGCTCCCGCGGCGCCCTTGCCGTCGCTCCTCTCGAGCGTGCCATGCCCGGCGACGTAGCAGGGAGCGTGCCGGGGAAAACGCCTTGCCGTGCCGTGTGCGTCTTGCTGCAGGTTTGCGCGATTGGGCGCAGATGCGTTGACCTGCCATCGGCGGCGGTGCAAAAGAACCCCCTCCCAAAGGAGGAGCCCCAATGGCGCAGGTCACCATCCGCCCGCTCAAGAACGGTCCGTATCAGGTCTCCGGGAAGCCGCCGCTGGTCGACGCGGAGGGGGCGTTGTCCCCGGTGGACGAGGACCCGATCTACCTCTGTCGCTGCGGGCACTCGGCGTCGAAGCCCTTTTGCGACGGCACGCACAAGAGAGTCGGCTTTCAGGCCGACGGGTATGTGCGCATGTCTACGGGTCGCTGACGGCCGACGTCCTCTACCTCTACCCGACGGCCCTGAAGGGGGAGGGCGTGCTGCGCGAGCGGGCACGCGCGGCCGGCTGCCTCCTCGGCCATCGGGTGACGACCTTTCCGGAGCTGACCGATGCGCTCGCCCGCGACCTGGGTGCGCCCGCGCGCGTGCTCGAGCCGGAGATGGCCGCGGTGGTCCTGGCGCGCGCACTCGAGGCCCCCGGCACTCCCGCGCCGCTCCGCCTCGCGCAGCGGGGGCTCCTGCACGAGCTCCTGCGGGTGATCGCCGAGCTCGAGTCGGCCTACCTGGCGCCCGCCGACGTGGCGGCCATCGCGGCCGCACTCCCCTCCGGCCCCGCGGCCACCCGCCTCGGCGAGCTGGGGCGCGCGTACGCCGCGTACCGGGCGGAGCTCGCGCGGGTGGGCGCGGTCGACCGCCACGGGCGCGAGTGGCTCGTCTACGAGGGCCTCGCCGCCGCCGAGGCGGCGGGGACGTGCCCGCGGACCCTCGCCGGGGTGCGGAAGATCGTCTTCGCGGAGATCTACGACTTCTCGATCCTCCAGTTCCTCATCGCGACCGGCCTGATCCGCCTGGTCGGCGATGCCGAGCTCGTCGCCTTCGCACACTCCGAGAACGTCGATGCGACACGCTTCCTCGAGCGAACGTGGAACCGCTTCGTGGGCGACGCGGCGATCGCCGACCAGGTCCTGCCCTCGTTCGTGGTGCGCGGCGGCCGGAGCGGTAGCCTCGCGGCGGCGCTGCGCGGCGTGTTCGCAGCCGAGCGGCCGGCGCCCACGCCACCCGACGGCTCGATCCGCATCGCCGTCGCGCCGAGCCGCTATCGCGAGGTCGAGGCGGCGGGGCGCGACATCCGCGCCCGCCTCGAGCGGGGCGCGCTGCCCGAGCGCATCGCGTTCCTCGCCCGCGACCTCGACGTGTACGGCGACTTGATCGAGGACGTGTGCCGGCGCTACCGCATCCCGGTCTACTTCCGGAAGGGACGCCCGCTCCTCGGCAGCGGCCTCGTGAGGGCGTGCCTCGACGTGGTGCGGTGCGTGACAGACGGCTTTCCGCGCGCGCGCCTGGAGGCGCTGCTCGACTCCGACTACCTGGGCGCGGCGAAGCCCCGGCTGGCGCGCGTGCTCCGCCACCTGGGCTTCGTCGCCGAGGCGGCGCGGCCGCTCGCGGACTGCCTCGCCCACCGCCTGGCCGCGCTTGCCGAGGAGGCCGGCGACACGCGCGTCCCGGCCGAGCGCCGGCAGCGGGCGGCGGCGCGGCGCGCCCGCCTCGAGGGCGACGGGGCGCGCCTGGTGGCGCTGGTCGAGACGCTGCGCGGGCTCGACGGCCCACGCACGCCCGCCGGACACGTGCGGGCGCTGCGCCGGGTGCTCCGCGACCTCGGTTTCCGCCCCGTGCCGCGGGGGGCCCTCGTCCCCGCCACCGTGCGGCGGGACGTGCGCGCCCTCGAGGGCCTGGAGGAGGCCCTCGACCAGCTCGCCGGGCTCGCACGCACGCTCGGCATGGCGCCCATACCGCTCGCCGGGCTCCTCCGCCTCCTCGTCGCCGTGCTCGAGCCGCTGCAGGTCGAGGACCCGGCCGAGCGCACCGGCAGCGTGCGCGCCCTCAGCGTGCTCGACGCGCGCGGTCTCGACTTCGACGTGGTCTACCTGCTCGGGCTCGACGACGGCACCTTCCCGGCGCCGCGCGGCGAGAGCCCGCTCTGGCCTGACGCGATGAAGCGCGAGGCGAACCGCGCGGCGGCCGAGCGACTCCGCCGCAAGCTCGGCCCGCGCGCCGCGGGTCTGCCGCTCGGGGGGCTCTTCCGCACCGCGCGCGAGGCGAGCCTCGAGGATCCGTTTCTCTTCTTCCTCGCCCTCTCGATGGCCGAGCACGAGGTGGTGCTCTCGTACCCGGAGACGAACGAGCAGGGGAACCCGACCGTCCCCTCGCCCTTCCTCGACGAGGTGCAGGCGACCGCGGCGGGGCCGCTTCCGCGCACGGCGCCCGATGCAGCCGCGCTGCTGCCGCCGGGCGAGGAGTGCTGCGAGCTGGCGGAGCTGGTGGGGCGCGCGTCCCTCGCGCGCTGGCCACGGCGCACCGATGCGCCGCCGGACCGCCTCACCAGCGCGCTCGCCGCTGCGCGGCCGGATCTCGCCCGTCGTCTGGCCGCGATCGACCGGCGTGCCGCGCTCGAGGAGCGGCGGAGCCGCTACTTCCTCTGCAGCCGTGGCGATCCCCGAAAAGATGCGCTCGCCGACGCCTTCGTGGGACGCGTCGCTGTCCCGCCCGAGCTCGCGGCGCGCCTCGGCGCCGTGCGCTGGACGCCGACGCGCCTCGAGGCGCTCGGCGCCTGCGGATTCAAGTTCTACGCCCGCGAGGTGCTCGGCCTGGTGCCCGAGGACGATCCCGAAGCCCAGGTCGGCACGCTCGAGCGCGGCACGCTGGCGCACGCCGTCCTCGAGGCGTTCTTCCGCGCCCACGCGCGCCTGCCCGCCGACCTCGCGGCGGCCCGCGCGCTCGGCCGGGAGCTCGCCGCCCACACCCGCGAGCAGGCAGCGCGCACCATCGTCGCCAAGGACCCCTGGCTCTTCGACGTCGCCTGGCGGCAGGTCGCGGCCGCGGTGGACGCGCTCATCGTGCACGAGCACGCGGAGGAGCAGGCGTGGGGGGGAGCGCCCGAGCGCATCGTCGAGCGGGAGGTCGAGCGGGTGCTCGCCGATCCGCGAGGCGGGCCGGCGCTCACGCTCTCCGGGACGCCGGACCGCGTCGATCTCTTTCGCGACGGGGCGGCGATCGTCCGCCTGCGCGTGGTCGACTACAAGATGAGCCGCACCGCGACCCGCTACGCGGCGCGCATCGATGCCGCACGCGAGCTCGGCCGCACGGGCTTCCAGATCCCCGTCTACCTCCTGGGCGCGCTCGGGGGACTCGACGGCCTGGCGGACGAGGCGGCCCTCGAGGGCGGCTATCTCGTGCTCCAGGCCGAGAAGATGGAGCTGGTGCGGGAGTTCCCGCGCCCGCTCCTCGACGACATGGCTGCACGCATCACGGCGCTGCGCGCGCGCGCGTGCGACGGCCGCTTCGACGTCGATCCCGAGCCGTGCGACCCCTACTGTCCGTACCGCGCCGTCTGTCGGTACCAGCGGCCGCAGCTCGAAGAGGAGACGGCCGGTGGCTGACCCCTGGAGCCCGACCGCCGAGCAGCGCGCGGCGGTGGAGATCGCCGGCTCGGCCGCCGTGCGCGCCGGGGCAGGCTCGGGAAAGACCGCGGTCCTGGCGCGGCGCTTCGTTCACCTGCTCCGGTCGGGTGGCCCGGTGGCCGAGGTGGGCCAGATCCTCGCCATCACCTTCACCGAGAAGGCGACCGCGGAGATGACGCGCAAGATCCGCCAGGTGATCGCGGAGGAGGTCGAGAGCGCGGACGCGGCGGCCCGCGCGCACTGGGGACGCGTGCGCCGCGATCTCCTGGGCGCGCAGATCTCCACCATCCACGCCTTCTCGGCGCGCGTCCTGCGCGAGAACCCGCTCGAGGCCGGCGTCGATCCGCGCGCCGTCGTGCTCGACGAGCACGAGAGCCGGAGCTACGTCGAGAGCACGGTGGAGGTCGCCTTGCTCGCGCGCCTCCGCGCCGGCGACGCGGCGGCGCGTGAGCTCGTGCTCCGCGCGGGGCTCGCCGGCGGGGCGAGCGGGGGCGCCGTCGGCCTGGTCGCGGACTTCCTCGCCCGGCTCGGCCGCACCGGACGGGACGGCGCCTGGCTCGTGGCGGCGACGGCGCGGCAGGCGGAGCGGGCGCCCGAAGCCGCCCGGGCGCTCGGCGCCGCCGCGGCGCGCCTGATCGACGCAATCGACGCACGCCTGGCTCCGGGCGGCAAGGGAAAGGGCATCCGGGCGCTCGCGCAGGCGTGGCCGGCGTGGAAGGAGCGACTCCAACACCTCGGACCCGGCACGCCCCTCGAGGAGTTCCTCGCGCTGCGCTCGCTGCGCCGGCTCCTCGCCGGGGGGTCGCTCGCGAGCGCGGTCGCGGCCGAGCTCGCGGTGCAGCCGGGCGGGCGTCTCGTGGGGGCGCTCGCGGAGACGTACGGCTTCCTCCGCGCCCAGCCGGAAAACGAGCGCCTCGCCGCCCTGATCGCCTCGGTCGCCGACGCCCTCCGAGCCCGCAAGCACGAGGACGGCGTCCTCACCTTCGACGATCTCATCGGCGAGACGCGCGCCGTCCTGGCGGCGCACCCCGCCGTGCGCGAGCGCTACGCCCGCCGCTTCCGCGCCATCCTGGTCGACGAGTTCCAGGATACCGACCGCGTGCAGGCGGAGATCGTGCGCTTGCTCGCCGCGGGCACGCCCGCGCCGCTGGTGTTCGTGGTGGGCGACGAGAAGCAGTCGATCTATCGCTTCCGCGGCGCCGACGTGTCGGTCTTCCAGGACATGCGCGAGCAGCTCGGCTGCGAGCTGCCCCTGGGGACCAACTTCCGTTCCGTCCCCGCGGTCCTCGACTTCGCGAACGCGCTTGCGGCGGCGGTCTTCCAGGTGCCGCCGGGTGGCGACCCGAGCCACTGGACCCGCTTCGACGCAGGGCAGCGCCTGCTGGCGCGCCGGACCGCCAGCGGTCCCGAGGCGGCGGTGCGGCTCGTCACCTTCGTCCACGAGCACGACCAGCGCGACCTGAAAGCCGCCGAGGCGCGCGAGCTGGAGGCGCGGGTGCTGGCCGGCGTCGTGGAGCGCCTGCGCGGCGAGGACGGCATCCAGTACGGCGAGATCGCCGTTCTCCTGCGCGCCTTCACCGAGGTGAAGACGTACGAGAATGCGCTCCGCCGGCGCGATATCCCGTACTACGCCGTCAAGGGGCGCGGCTTCTTCCAGTGCCAGGAGGTGAACGACGTGGTGAGCCTGCTCGCCGCCGTCCTCGATCCCGAGGACGGCGTGGCGCTCGCCGCCGCGCTGCGCTCGCCGCTCTTCGCCCTCGACGACGACACGCTCTGGCGGCTCGCCTGGCCGCCGGGCGCGGACCGCCCCTCGCTCCCGCGCCGCTTCCGCGCCGGGGAGGACTTCGCCGACCTGCCCGCGCAGGCGGCGGCGCTGGGCGCCGTCCGCGACCTGTGGCTCGGGCTCCGCGCGCGCGCGGGCCGCGCCACCATCGCGGAGCTGATCGAGGAGGCGTGCGCGGCGAGCGACTTCGAGGCCGTCTGCCTCACCCAGTTCCAGGGCACGCAAAAGGTGGCCAACGTGCGCAAGCTGATCGAGCTGGCGCGCGACTGGGAGCGCCGGCGCTTCTTCACCCTGCGTGACTTCGTGCGCACCGTCCGCCGCATGGCCGCGACCGAGCCGCGCGAGCCGGAGGCGCCGCTGGTCGCCGAGCAGGGTGACGTGGTGCGCCTGATGACCATCCACCAGGCGAAGGGGCTCGAGTTCCGCGCCGTGGTCGTCCCCGACCTGGGCCGTCCGCTGAAGCTCGACAACCGCATACCCGCGCTCGACGACGCGCTCGGCGTGGTGGGCGGGCCGATCGACTCGAGCGGGCACGTGGCGACCGGGCACCTCGGCCTGGAGGAGCATCGCCGGAAGGAGCTCGACCGCGAGCGCGCCGAGCAGGCCCGCCTCTTCTACGTCGCCTGCACGCGGGCGAGGGACGTGCTCGTCCTGCTCGAGGGCAAGGGCGACGCACGCTACCTGCGCGAGGGCGGGGGGGAGCGCCACGTGTGGTGCCACCAGGTGTGGGACGTGCTCGAGCGGGGGAAGATGGCGGCGTTCGTCGCGGGTGGCGCGGCGGAGGAGACCCTGGCGCTCGCCGATGGCGGGACGGTGCGCGTCGAGCGCGCCGCGCGCTACCTCGAGCCCGCCGGCGCGGGCCCGCCCATGCCCGAGCCGCGTGTCGCGCCCGCGGGCGAGGCCGAGCGCGCGCAGGTGGCGCGCGTGCTCGGCTTCGCGCCGCCTCCGCCGCGCGAGGTCGTGACCAGCCCGACCGCGCTCGCCGACTTCCGGCGCTGCCCGCGCCAGCACTGGTACCGTCACGTCCTCGGGCTGCCCGAGCGGGGCACCGGCGGGCGGCGCGCGACGCGCCTCGGGACGGCCGCGCACGGCGTCCTCGAGGCCGTCGATCTCGCGGCGGCACCCGAGGATGAGATTGCACGCCTGGTCACCGCCCGCCCCGAGGCGTTGGCGCTCCGGCGGTCCGAGCTGGAGGCGCTCGCGGCCGACCTCCGCGCTGCGGCGGTGGCGCTCCGGGGGGAGATCGCCGCCGGCCTCGCCATCGTCGGCCGCGAGGTGCCCTTCGTCCTCGCCCTCCCGGCCGGCGCGCCGCGGGTCTTCCTGCGCGGCCGGCTCGATCTTCTCGCCCGCCGCGGCCCGGCGCACGTTGTGCGCGACTACAAGTACGCCCGGCCGACGGCCGCGTCGGTCGAGAGGTACGCGCCGCAGCTGGGCGCCTACGAGCTCGCGGTCGGGGCGGCGGGCGCGGCGGCGGTCGAGACCGAGCTGGTCTTCCTGCGCGGCGCTCCGGTCGTGCGGCGGCTACCGCCAGTCGACGCGAGGGACGAGGAGGCGGCGCTGGTGGAGGCGGGCGTCGCGCTCGGCCAGGCGCTCGCGTCGGGCGCGATGGACGCCTTCCCGCGCCGCCCCGAGGATCCCGCCGCCTGCGAGCGGCTCGGCTGCGGCTACGTGGGACGCTGCTGGGGCCCGGCTCCCGCTCACTCGTAGAGCTTCGGCTCGTCCGTCTGGTAGCGCCGCATCTTGACACCCGGGAAGACGTAGACGCCCCCGTCGTCGACCGAGCCCTGGAGGAAGAAGGGGATGTAGCGCTCGAAGCGGCCGGCGTCCGGGTCGCGCCGCTCGGCGGTCAGGAGCCGCGCGTAGAGCGCCTCCTCGGCGGCGGCGCGCGCGCGCTCGTAGGCCTCGGAGGTGAGGCTCCGCGTCTCCACGTGCTGACCCGCCTGGCCGACGTTGTAGAGCGTGAGCCGCAGCTGGCCTGGGGAGAGCGTCACGCCACCGTCGGCCAGCTCGCCGTTGTCGTGGTCGCCGTCGAGGAGCTTCGGGTCGAGGTCGAAGGCGGCCAGGAGCGAGGGGTCCGCCTCCAGGACCTCGCGCGCGATCGCGGTCTCGCCGTCGGCGTGCCGCGCGCGCAGGCGCTTCCGCGCCTTGTCGGCGGCGGCCGTCGCACCGAAGCGCTGGATGATGCCGGAGAGGAGGATCGGCTTGCCGCCGCCGCGCTCGGCGTCCTCGAGGAGCTTGTCGGCCGCCTTGCCCGCGAGCCGCTCGATGCGTTTGGGATCCGGCCCGGGCGTGGCACGGTAGTGCAGCAGGGCGCGATCGTAGTTGCCGGCGCGCTCGTAGGCGTCGGCGAGCCGGGCGTGCACGGCGGGGGCGTCGGGTGAGTGCGGTGCGCGCGCGAGGAAGGCCTCGCCGCGCTCGATGATGGCCTGGTTCGAGACCGGATCGTGCCGCCACGCCTGCCAGGCGCGGGTCAGCACGCCGAGCAGGTTGAAGATGCCGAAGGACTCGGCGGCGTGCGCGCCCTCGGTGCCGAACTGGGAGGCCGTGTAAAGGGCGTTGCGGCCGTCGACGCGCCCGCCGAGGAGGACGTAGCGCGCCGTGTCGCGCGCGTGGCGGCGCTCGGCGTCGCGGATGGCGTCGAGGGCGCTGTAGTCGGCGCTGGCGAGGACGGCGGCCGCGTGGCGGCCGGCGCTCGAGCCGCGGTTGCCGGCCAGCTCCTCGAGCGCCGCCCGGCCCGCGTCGCGGTGGCCGGCCAGGTCACGCGCCACGGCGATCGCGAACAGGGCCGAGGGCGCGAACGGGCTCCCGTCGTGGCGCTCGCGGAAGCGGCTCGCGGCTTCGATCATCGCGCCCGGGTCGGCGAGCGCGGTGGCGACCAGGAGGGTCTGGTAGTCGCTGAGCTCGTCCGCGGAGGTCGGCTGCGGCGGCTCGTCGATCGGCCAGCGGCCCGCCTCCTCGCGCGCCGCGCGCCGGGCGCGGGCCTCGTTCACCCGGGCGAGCGGGCGCGCCGCGTCGTCGGCGCAGCCGTCGATCCGGTCGGCCGCGTGGGCGAAGAAGGCGGCGTGGTCGAGGTCGTTCGCGTCGAGCGCCTTCTTCGCCTGCTCGAGCGTGCCCGTGCACAACACCGCCGCGCGCTTGGCGCCGAGCCGCCGGACGGCGCGCGCGATCTCGGGCGCGTCCTGCGTGCGCGGCTCGCGCTCGAGGAGGCTGCGGTAGCGCGCGAGCGCCTCGCGCTCGGGCGCGGAGAGGCGATCGTAGTGCCAGAGGTTGACGGCGGTGGTGACCAGGCTGTCGGCCACGCTGCCGGCGAGGAGGAACGGGTTGAGCGCGGCCAGGAAGGCGCCGCCAGAGAAGATGCCGAGCGGGCGTACCGCGTCGTTCAGCACCGCGGCGCGGCGATTGTGGCGGTCGTCGGCGAGCAGGCGGTCGGCGGTGGCGGCGTCGTCCGTCTCGAGCGCGTGCTCGGCGAGGCGGCGGACGAGCGGGTCGGGGTGGGCGCTCAAGACCGCGTGGAGCGCCTCGCGCTGCGTGTCGCGCGTTGCCGCGAGCCCGGCGGCGAGGTAGCGCGCGTCGTCGGCGAGACCGGTCCGGGGCAGGCCCGCGGACCGGCGCGCCTCGTCGCGCGCCTCCAGATCCGCGAGGTCGGCAGCGAGGAGCTCGGCGTTCCCCTCGAGGCGATGGACGGCGATCAGGCGAACCCGCGCCTCGAGCGCCGGGTCGGCCGCCGCCGCCTCGGCGAGGAGGTCGTCGGCCCGCCCGCCCGCCGGCACCGCGAGCAGCGCGAGGAGCGCTAGGCGGAGGCCGACCGCGAGAGCGGTCACGCCGGCCGACGGGGTCCGGGGGCATCGGAGCAGCGGAGCGCGCGCAGCGCGCGAGCAGCGGACGGGCCCCCGGCTGATTGGGAGGCCGACCGCGAGAGCGGTCACGCCGGCCGACGGGGTCACCGATACCGCCCCAGCACCGCCGTCTTGTAGGCGTCGAGGGCCGCGAAGCGCGCCTGCGCCTCGGGCTTCTCGCGCGCCCCGTCCCAGGTGGAGACCTTGCGGTAGGTGTCGAGGGCGCGGTCGGCTTGGCGCACGAACTCGTCCTCGTCGAAGGCGAGCGGGCGCTCGTGGCTCTGCACGTACTCGCGCGCGAGCTCGGCATAGAAATCGGCGAGGCGGAGGATGTGGCCCGGGAGCTCCTTCGAGTCGGCGTGCTTCTGGACGAGGAAGCGGAGCGCGCGCTCGGCGGCGGTGGGGCCCTCCTCGAGCGCGCGGCGCTGCTCGACCACGAGGCGGGCGGCCGTCGCCTCGAGGCGCTCCTCCTCGGCGAGCGCCCCCGGCTCCCACGGCGTCCCCCCGTAGCGGGCGACTACGGTGCCCCAGGCGTCGAGCTTCCGGCGCAGCGCGCCGAGCGCGCCCGCCGCCTCGGGGGCGTCCTCGGGGAGCGCCGCGGCTCCCGCGAAGACCCCGGCCCGCTCCGCGCCCTGGCGCGCGGGCTCGGCGAGGGGGGAGGGCAGCGCGGCCACCTGGCGGTAGAGGTCGGCCGCGGGCTGGTACTCGCCCAGGTGCTCGAGCGCCTCGGCGCGTGCGAACCCCGTCACGTCGCGCAGCCTCCCCGGGTAGCGCTTCTCCCAGTTCTCGACGCGGCGGAGCGCGAGCTGGTAGAGGTCGTGGCCGGTCGGGTCCTTGGGGGGCGGGAAGCGGTAGGTGTCGTCCCTGAGATGCCAGGTCAGGTCGGCCAGGACCTCGAGCAGGTCCTCGTAGGGCGCGAAGGCGCCGGTCGCATCACCGGCGGGCGCCGCGCGCGCGACCGCCAGCACGATCAGGAGCGCTCCGATGGCTGTTCGCATGCGGCGCTCCATAGCACGGGCCGAGAAATCTTGCCCACCTGCCGTCCCTCCGCTAAAGCAAGGACGCTCTGGGCTGGCTCCGTGGCATCGTGCTCGTCGCGACGATGGCGGCCGCCGGCGCCGCGGCGGCGGACGATGCGCTCGCGCGCCTGCGCGCGCGGGGGACGCTCCGCTGGGGCGGCGACATGCAGGGCGGCGAGCCCTACGTCTTCCAGGACCCGCGCGACGGGCGCCGGCTGACAGGCTTCGAGGTCGAGATCGCCGACGCGCTCGCACGCCGCCTCGGCGTGCGCGCCGAGTTCGTGCAGAACGACTGGCAGACGCTGATCCCGTCGCTCGAGCGCGGCGACTTCGACGTGGCGCTAAACGGTATCGAGGTGACGCCGGCGCGGCGCGCGCGCGTGGCCTTCACGCGCCCGTACTACGCGTTCACCGAGACGCTTGTCGTCCGCCGGGACGACCGGTCCGTGCACGGCCTCGGCGATCTGCGCGGCGCGCGCGTGGGCACGCTCGAGGGCTCGCTCGCGCTCGACCTCGTGCGCGCCGCGCCCGGCGTCGAGCTGGTGCTCTACGAGGGGGTCGAGGAGCCGTACCTCGACCTCGAGCGCGGGCGGGTGCGCGCCGTGCTCCTGGACAACATCATCGCTGCCCGCTACGGCCTCCCGCGCCCGACGCTGCGCGCCGCCGGGACGCTCGGTGAGGGCGTGTATGCGATCGCGCTGCGCCCGAGCGAGCCGGAGCTGCTCTCCGCGGTCGACGGCGCGCTCGCCGCCACGACGGGCGAGGGCGAGCTGCGCCGCATCCTCGAGCGCTGGCAGCTGTGGGACGCGCGGCAGGCGACGCTCGCCGGCGCCCCCGCGCCGCCGGTGGATGCCGCCGCGGCCGCCGGAACGCTCGCCTACGTCCCGCTCTTCGTCCACGGCGCGGGGTTCACGATCGTCATCTCGGTGCTCGCGATGGCGATCGCGATCGCCGGCGGGCTCGTGCTGAGCGTCGCGCGCCGCTACGGAGGACGCGTGCTCGCCGCGGCGGCCGGCGTGTACGTCGAGGTGTTCCGCGGCACGCCCGTGCTGCTCCAGCTCTACGTGCTCTACTACGGCCTGGCGCCGCTGCTCACGCTCGACGCGTTCACCGCCGCCGTCGTGGGCCTCGGTCTCAACTACGCCGCCTACGAGTCGGAGCTCTACCGCGCCGGGCTCGAGGCGGTGCCCGTCGGGCAGAGCGAGGCGGCGCTGGCGCTCGGCATGTCGCGCTGGCTGGCGCTCAGGCGGATCGTGCTGCCGCAGGCGCTGCGCGTGGCACTCCCGGGCGTGGCCAACGACTTCATCGCGCTCCTGAAGGACTCCTCGCTCGTCTCGGTCATCACCGTCGTCGAGCTGACCAAGCAGATGACGATCACGGCGGTCGACGTGCGCGGCTGGCTCGGGCCGGGCGTGCTGTGCGCCGCCCTCTACCTGGCGATGAGCTACCCGCTCTCGCGCCTGGCGCGCCGCCTCGAGCGGCGTCTCGCGCCCGCCCCGGCATGAACGTCGTCACGGCGCGGGGGCTCTGCACGCGGCGGGGCGCCACCGAGGTGCTGCGCGGGGTCGACCTCGAGGTGCGCGGCGGCGAGGTGGTGGCGGTGGTGGGGCCGTCGGGGAGCGGGAAGACGACGCTGCTGCGGGCCCTCAACTACCTGACGCCCTTCACCGCCGGGGAGGTCGAGATCGCGGGCCACGCCCTCCGGCCGGGCATGAGCGAGCGGGCCGACGCGGAGGCGCTGCGCGCGGTGAGAACGCGCGTCGGCATGGTGTTCCAGAGCTTCAACCTCTTCCCGCACCTGACCGCGCTCGCGAACGTGACCGAGGCGCCGCGGCGGGTGCTCGGGCTCGACGCGACGGCCGCCGCGGCGCGGGCGCGCGGGCTGCTCGCGCGCGTCGGGCTGGCGGAGCACGCGGACGCGTACCCGTCGACCCTCTCGGGCGGACAGCAGCAGCGCGTGGCGATCGCGCGCGCGCTCGCCATGGAGCCGGTGGTGATGCTCTTCGACGAGCCGACCTCGGCCCTCGATCCGCGGCTGGTGGGGGAGGTGCTGGCCGTCGTCGGGGATCTCGCCGCCGCCGGGCAGACGATGGTGATCGTGACGCACGAGATCGCCTTCGCGCGGCGGGTGGCGGATCGGGTGGTGGTACTGGTCGGAGGGCGGATCGTGGAGAGCGGGACGGCCGCCGAGGTGCTGGAGCGGCCGCAGGCGCCGGAGACGCGGGCGCTGCTCGGGCTGGCCGACGGCGGGCGCTGAGGATTGCATCGCGCGCCCGGGCGACCCTGCGCCTTCGGGCGCTCGGTCCTGCTCCTTGTCGCGCTTGCTCGTCTCCTCGCGCCCGCTCGGCGCCGGCGACCGCATCACGCAGACGGCGTGCCCCGCGATCGGCATGCGCTTCGGCCGAATCGCCACGGACGGGCTCCTCGCCGAGAGCGACGGCCACACGGTCCAGGGCAGCGTCGCCGTGGGGCCTTAGCATCTGCGCCTTCCCCTGCGACCCGTTTGTATGTCAATGAGGAGCTTCATCGGCTTCGGTGTCGGCTTTACCAACAGAGAAGGAGAGTGAGGCATGCGCGCCCTGGTGACGACCCTGGTGGTGCTACTGACGCTCGGCATCGCGGTCGGCGGCCTGCCGGCGGAGAGCGCGGCGGCGCAGGCGACTCTCGGCTGTCCCGCGACGGTGCAGGCCGGCGCGCAGCTCGGGATCGAGATCGCGATCAACGTCGGGACGACGCCGCTCGGCGCCTACGAGATCGCCGTCACGTACGATCCCGCCGTCCTGACGGTCGCATCGGTCGCGGGGGAAAGCACGGCCCAGTTTTCGGGCAGCCCGACGACGAACACGCCGACGCCGGGGACGACCAACATCTCGGCCTTCCAGAGCGCGAGCCTCACGATGCCGACGGGCGTCGTGAGCGTCGCCATGATCACCTTCAATGTCGCCGCGACCGCGAGCGCGACCACGGCCATCGGCCTTACGGTGAAGACCCTCTTCGACACCAACTCCGTGGCGATCCTCCCGGCGACGGGAACGGGCTGCAGCGTGTCGGTGACGGGCACGGGGTCGACCACCACGTCAACCACGAGCACGACCATTGCAACGAGCACCACGACGACGACCGGGCCCCGGCCGTCTACCACCACCAGCACGACCACGACTCGGCCGCCAACGACGACAACCACCGTGCCGCCAACGACGACGACTCGGCCGCCAACGACGACGACTCGACCGCCGACCACCACGAGCTCGACGAGTTCCACGACAACCACTTCCACGACGACCACTTCCACCACCACGAGGACACAGGGGCCAACGACCACCACGACGTCCACGACGACCCCGACCACCACCACGCGACCCACGACCACCTCAACGACGACCACTACGACTCGGCCAACGACGATCACGACCTCGTCGTCGACGTCGAGCACGACGTCGCCGACCGCGACCACCAGCATCTCGACCACGACGACGACGGCGCCGCCGACGACAGACCAGTGCCCGGAGGGCTCGGGATTCTGGAAGACCCATCCCGAGCTGTGGCCCGTCAGCTCGCTCACACTCGGCAGCCAAGCCTATTCGCAGGCCGAGCTGCTCACGCTTCTCACCGCGCGGGTCGGGGGTGACGCGAGCCTGCTCCTGGCTCGCAAGCTCATCCCAGCCAAGCTCAACATCGCGAATGGCTCCGACCCGACCCCAATCGCCGCCACCATCGCGGACGCGGATGGTCTCTTGAGTGACTTTGCCGGGAAGCTCCCGTACGGCGTCGATGCGAGCTCGGCCACCAAGCGGGCGATGATGCACGACGCGAGCATCCTGGCGACGTACAATGGCGGGGCTTTGACGCCGACTTGCAGCACGACGGCGACCGGCGACCTTCTCCAGCCCGCGGTGGCGCGGGTCGCGGCCCAGCTCGACGCGATCGAGGTGGCCTGCAGCGGTGAGCGGGAGCCCCGGGGGCTCCAGCGGCGGCTCGAGCGAGCGGGGGGTCTGCTCGCCCGCGCTGGCGCGCACGGGGGGCATGCGGCAGAGGCGCTGCTGGGCCGCGCCGCGCGCCAGCTCCGTGGGGCCCTTGCCGTGGCGACCCGGGCGGCGGGCAGCGGGAGAGTCTCCCCCGAGTGCCGCGAAGCGCTCCGATCGGCGCTGGCGGACACGAGCGACTGAAGCGGACTGAGTCCGCTGCACCTCACGCAGCGGTGGGTGATCCAGGTCGCGGAGAAGAAGAGCCGGTAGCCGTTACCTGCAGGCCACGACGCCGCTTCTGGTCCGCGCTACGAAAGACGCAGCGATTGCCCTTGAAGCACGGCTCGCCGCACTGCGGCCGCGGGCAGCAATCGGACGCCCTCGCCCGTCCTGGTCTCCTACGAGCACGCCCCCGGTCGTTGCACGGTCACCCCGACCGCCCAGGCATCGCACGAGTTCACGTAGCTCCTGTCATCACATCCGCACACAGGCCCGTCGGCACACGGATCGTACGAGGGCAGGTACGCGTACCGGATGGGCCAGCATGCGCCCAAGCCATCGCACTGCCCCGGCTGGCGCACGCACAGCAAGACAGACTTTAAGTCGGCGGTGCGCTCGCACTGGATGAAGCATCCCGGCTCTGCCTGACAATCCGCGGCGCAGCAATCGCCGGCGATGGTGTTGCCGTCGTCGCAGGTCTCTCCGCCGTCGACGTACCCCTTGCCTCACTCGGGGATACGGATCGCGGTGAAGTGCGTCTTGGCGCCGCCGCGTGCCCGCAGCACGCCCACGAGCGTGTCGCACGGTGGATCGAACCGGGCACGCATCGCGACGAGACGGCCCGGGCCGCATGGAGCACCCCAGCGGGCTCGCATCCGCAGCTGGACACCATCGGGGTACGACCGCGGCCGGAGCGGCGTGACCGCACAATGGCCTTCAAGCGTCGCCCCGTTCCCGTCGAGCTGGAGGACCATCGCGACGGCGGGCAAGTTCTTGGGGGTGAGGGTGAAGCGCCCGTACGGGCAGAGCTTCCCCGCCGCCGGTCGTGCCCCTGCCGCCAATACCACGGCCGTGAACAGGGTGAGCGCGCCGAAACGCCGGGGCGTGGGCATTGCCGTCGGATCCTTGAGTACCGTGTCCCGAGGCCATTGACAATGAGCACCCTCGCAGCCGGGCGCGGTGGTCCTCGGACGTCTGACTGACAGACCGGGGCGCGCCGAAAACCCCTCGCGGGCGCTTGCCTTGTCGCCCGCTTGCAGCGGTTGTGCGGTGCCCAATTCCCTGTTTGAGTCCTCGCTGCGGCGAATGCTCGAAACCTTGACCACCATCGCGGGCTGTTACCGGATCATGCTGATGAAGTGCGCTGCGATGCTCGGCGTGGACAGCACGGGCGGGCAAGCGGAAGCGGGCCGTCCGCGTCGACGCGCGCGGTGAAATGCTCGCCCTTGTAGGACCCTCTCAAGTTCGAGGGGCGGCGTGAGGAGGCCGGCGTCGATGAGCCCGCCGCGACGGTGACGCCGCCAGGTCTGCCGCCGTGGACGGTCCTTCCACCCAGTTGATGTCCCAAGCTCGATCGACGGTGATGAACGTCAACGAGCCCGCGGGGAGCCAGACCTCGTGGACCATCTTCGCGGGCATGAAGTTGAACGCGCCGGGGCCGAG